>SPCL01000139.1 GCA_004525335.1 Thermodesulfobacteriales bacterium | reverse complement strand
TGGCTGAACCTCTGATTTCCCATGTTTTTGATCCATTCAAGATATGCGTGATCCATGGATCTTTGATAATCAATCCTTTCATGGGTATTTACTAATCTTAGATAATAAAAATTTGAATGGTTATTTCATTGTAAAAATATCAATAATATCTTTCTTGCACGCGAGTTCGTACGCTTTATGATTGACGGCCTAGAATAAGGTTATTTACCGTTTCTCCTCGGTAATAATCAGAGCCGCTCCTGTATTCGGATAGATCTTGTACAATTACCTCAACGCCATCGTTTCTGATGATTTGTCTGTATCCTTGAAGTGCTTCGCGGTAATCCGTTGATAGTAGTTCATGCACTTTAGAATACCCGTTTGTCTTAATTATTGAGGCAAGAATTTGTGGCAATATGTATTTCCAGTTTGTCTTCAATTTGTAGCCGTTATTCAATGTCTGTTTCATGGTTACGTTATAATTTCTAATCGGTTCATCCCAGAATATCAATCCGTATAACGCTGAGATAATTATCAAATCATAACCTTTTCCTGAACCAAGTTTATCCCAATCTTCTTGGGATATTTTGCTGTAGATATTTCCACTATATCGTTTGTACGCGGGCAAATATCCGATATTTTGCATAGAATCAAACGGTCCGAGGTCTGGTCCAAAGGGTAATCCAAAGTTTTCTGCTATACTCTGTCTTAGGGAAGACAATGAATTTTGTAGCTCTTGTGGGAGATAATCTATGACTCTTCGCGACTCATGTGAGTAAGTATAGGAACCAGGTGCTTTTTTTCCGCTGCATGGGATGATTATTAGGGTTTTATTAGGTTCTTCGTTATGCGATCTTTTCTCTATGGTTTGAGGATATAGGATATTGTTTAGTTTGTCAATAAAGTTAGGTGAATATCGTTCCTTTGTGTGGTTAGAATTCCATAAACCTGACTTTGTTACATCCTCATTTGGGCTCCAATTACCTAACCAGAATTTTGACTGTGGATTAATAGGCAATTTATCGGTGTTGCTAAGTAGAGCTATGGCATTCTGCTCGATAGTTTTTCTTAAACTATTTTTGCTCGGTTCATCTTCTATTTGGACCCATGTAAAATACATTTCTCCAACATGATGGCTTACTGCTAACTCTAGAGGGTGTTCTTTTTCTTTTAAATTTGTATCAGTGCTTTCGTCTACTCCCCAGGTCGTGTAATATTTGTTTAGATTATTTTTGTTTAGAATAGCTTCTCCGACTAGTTTTCGGAATACTGAGGCTCTGTGGTTCCCGCCACCAGCATATTCACCAGTCTTGTGCCCTCGATGTGTACGAAGTCTATCCCATAAAGTAGCTTTACTTCCAATAGAAACCGCGTGTGTTCCTACTCTCACAACTCGGTAGTTTCTACTGTTTTCTCTACGCTCAGATGACTCAAAGAAGAAATAGACGCCTCCATCTGGTAATTTAGAGTTGAATGTGGAGAGTTGGTGAATACCATTGGTTTCTATTAATTTATCGAGTAATGCATAAAACTCGTTAATATGATTCAAACGATTATCATCGGATTCGGAGTTATTTTCTTGAGCTACATATTTTTTCTGGGTCGCCTGTTTCTTAGTTTCTGAAGGTTCTTTACTTTGATAATTTTTTGGGGCCCAGATTTCTACATATTTCCTATTATTCTTTAATCCAACGCGACTTGAATAACCTAATAATCCTAGATGTTTTGGGATGGTTGGGACAACCTTTTTTGGATTTATTCCTTCTTCAAGAATGCATTTTCCAGGCATGGCACTTTTTATTGACTTGCCAAAAAAGTGGTCGCTTTCATCTTCGGTTATTATTATATGTTCTCCGAGATCGAGTTGTGCACGATACTTCTCTAATAGTTTCTTTTTTAATCCGTCCCAATCATATCTGTCCATTTCTACACCTTATTTATGGGTTAATTCATGTATGAAGATTCGCCTGCTCTCATGGTCAAATGAGTAAACTAGTCGTATGGATTTTAGGGACCTCCTCCTCCATTTTCCCTTCAAATTAGCACTGTAAGGTTTTTGTATATCTCCAATCTGAGTATCTGGATGTTTTTGAATTTCGATAATGTCTTTTAGTATCTTGGATTTCTCTGTTGTTCCACCTAGGTTATGGAAGTCTCTGAAGAAATTAGCGTCATATTCTATGTACCAATCCCATTCCTCAACTATGGGTAAATCATTAATTGCATGGTGTGTTGGCTCTTTCGGTAATGTTGTGAGAGTTTCAGGTATTTTTCTGAAAAGAATCCCTTCGAATTCTGTGTCGGGTTCTAGTCTTTGTAAATCTTCTTCTGAAGCCTCCAGCATATATCTATTGAGGAAATCTCCGAAAAAAGATAGAGAATCTGCTCCTGCTGCTAAGGTAGAAAAGCAGTGAAATACTTTGGCCTGCGTTGAGGCTGCGATCTTTCGCCAATCAATAACGTCTCTGTAATCTTTTCTTGATGTAAAGTCAAAAATTATCTCAATTTGATTACGCTTAACGTATTCCATGATGATTTCCGTGATTAGATCATTTTTTCTCCATGTTTTTTGTACAAGTGAGTCATGCTCAATTGGTACACTATATAGCTGAATAGACTCAAGCGGTTTTACAATTCCATACAAGCCTGTTTGAATCAATATATGATGACGTGATTTTACCAGCTTTTTTTTGCCTTCATTTCCTAGAGCCTTATAGAATCTTCCGTTATACCTTTCGATAGCTGGTAAGTAGAGTGCCAAGGAGCTAGCTACGCCAAAGTCTGGTCCTTTCACTAGTTCTGAATTGAATTTGTGACTGCTAACTGTCTGTCCCTGTGTATCAAAGTCTCCATTCCAAAGATGTTCCAGTATCGTATTTCTTCTTTCAATAAGTCTATCTGCGGTGTAATGACTGAGTTCATTAATAATTGAATCCACTTTATTATAGTAAGTTATACCACCTGCTTCTTTGGTAAAAGAGCAAATGGTGATAATGAGTATCTTACTACTTGGTTGATATTTGATCAATTGTTCACTCATTCCTTTATCGCCTTACTTGGTAACTTGTTTTTTAGGAATATAGCAACATTGATAGGAAATTGCTCAGATTCATAAAAGTCGGATTCATTTTGCCAGTTATTTTTATAGCCACTGCTTCTAGGTATTTTTCTAGTTTTATATTCATCCAGTTCTCTAATAGTCTTCTTTCCCCAAACATGGCACTTTTCATTCTCACAATAATTTTTGATTGAATGAAATTGGTGAGTACAGGTCATGCAAAAATAATGATGGGCAGTTATTGGCTTTTTTTTAGAACCGATCTTTTTATTTCTTCTTGACACTTTGACCAAATTAGACTTTAAGGTAAAATTATATAAATACGTTCACGTGAATAACGTTAGCATTGTTAGCGTGGTCGGAATAAATGGAGCAAATAGTCCACATTATACCTCTCGGTCATGAAATTGACAGAGCAATAAAACCATTCAAATCATTAAAAGCGAACAGGGTTTATTTACTAACTCCATTAGAATACGAATCCAACTTAATTGACAATATGTATGAACGTCAACAATTCTACACCTCAAAAGTAAATGGTGCCCTTCTTGCGATGGATATTGAAGTCATAAAGAAAAATGTTAACATATTCGATTTTCTTGAAACACTAGAAACAATTTCTTCAATAATAAAAAAAGAAAAACAAGAAAAAAACCATGTATATGTTAACATTGCCGCAGCTGGAAGACTTACTTCTGTCGCTGCAGCCTTAGCAGCAATGGGAAATGAGGTTAAGCACTACTATGTATACGCCGAAAAATACCCTGAAACAGAACAAGAAAAAATCGAACACGGACTCAGTATATCGTCCGGAAAAGTAGAGTTTCTTACTAATTACAGCATTCAAGGACCATCTGAAAAGGAGTTAATAGTGCTCAAACTACTCAGGGACGCTACTGATAACAGGTTAAGCAATGATCAGATACTCGAGAAATTAACCCTAGAAAAAGTAGAGGGATTTGCCCAAGATTACCGCCAAATACTAGAATCTGATTCACGTCGAAGAAGACAAAGCAGTCTTTTAATGAAGCTAAATAGAGGCATTTTAGAAAAACTCGAGTTAAATAAGTATATTTCAAGAACTAGGATGGGTAGAAACACTATAATCCAACTCACCGAACAAGGACTTTATATGATTGCCTTGAAGAAACCCAAAAAAATTGTTTGGTAAATAAAGAAAAAAATCCGTGGTTAAGGCGCAAGTACCCAAACAACTCGAAAAAGAGTTATTGAACAAACACCATAAAGTCTTAATTGAAAGATAGTGATCACGGTTTCTTTTTCTGTTCCCGGTCTACCACCAAATAATAAAAACAACAAATCAATGTGGAGATTAGATAACCAAATTGATTCTATTATCGCATTACGTGCGCGCGCGCAACCCCTCAGATAACCCGCAGAACTTGAGGATAATACGTTTGAAACATCTCCTTGAGCTCTCATATACACTGTGCGTCCGAATAACTACCATGATATTCGTAGTAGTCTCCCCACCACAAAAAACTGCTAACTGACCCAGGCTAGTCAAACCTGGACTCTTAAGCTGTATGAGTGTAATATCCCGCCTAGATGCTTCAAAGTCCTTGTTTCTCTCCAGTTCTATTAGTATATGTATGTTCTCGTCATTCGACAAACATCGTCCCAATGCGTTGCTCACAGCCCAGGGGGCTCCGAAGCCCAGTACTTTCCCAATGACTGCACCTGCGATGGCGCCGCTGATGGCTTTGGTGAACTGGTCAGGCTTCTTGACGCCGATTACTCTCCTGGTTGTGATGTAGACTCCGTAACCCGTGGAGCCAGGTCTCGCCATGTCAGAGCTTGCTAACCCTCCTAAAACGGTTTCTTGGGTTGTATCTGATAGCGGGTGTGGGCTGTCTGTGTCGCTTATCGATGGTGGTGCGGTTTTCTCATTTTTTTTGCCGCAGTTGTTGCAGAAATTGTGTTCTTCCTTAACTTTGCTTCCACAGTATGGGCAGAACAAACTGAAAGACCTGGTTTAATCGGATACGGTTTAGAGTAAAAAGTTTCTGTTGGCGCATTATTGCGTGGGATGATGTATATGGTAGGTTACCTTCTAGAGCAATAAACCAGCGACCACAGGGAAGTAAGCGAAACAACCACCCAGAGGCCATGCGCGCGCGCATATTAGACACTCACGATGAATTATACAAATACTAATAGAATAAAACATTAGGTTAATCCCATCAGACCCGCCACCTTCTTAATAATCGTCTTCGTCTCGCGGATCTAAGAATGGGGTTTGAGCTTAAACCTCACCTGGGTTGTAAGAAGCTCTTCGTCTCCTTACGGGTATGTTATTGTGTTGTTGCTTGGGTGC
>SPCL01000225.1 GCA_004525335.1 Thermodesulfobacteriales bacterium | reverse complement strand
TGACAAAGTGTTTGATAATCAGAAGAAAATTACCTTAGAAAATGCTGATGCTACTTTTAATGCATATGCTAAAGAACTAGGATTAAACGTGAAAGACTTCGATAAATGTGTAGCATCGGATGAAACTGCAGCAAGAGTAAAGGCTGATATGGCTGAAGCGCAGGCAATCGGTATTAACTCCACTCCTACTTTTGTAATAGAGGGAATGAAAGTTCCGGGAGCTAACCCTCAGGGCGTAAAATCAGCAATCGATCTTAAATTGTCTGATGGTTAATAAATAATTCAAATTAGAAAAATTAACTGCACCTGCTCGTAAACAATGAAAGTTTGTGATCAGGTGCAGTTCTTTATGTTTATTAGATCCTCTTTCCTTTGTTTAACTTGCTATTAATTCGAATTATAAAGTAACATACTACTAGGAACCAAAGGTATAATATTGATACAGTCTCAAAATAATAAGCATCTTTGGTAGTAATTAGAGCATCAAATAAAATATCGAATAAAGATATAGATAATGCTGATCTTTTTGAAAATTCCCCAAATGAGATATCTCAATCTAATATGAGAACTGACAATTACGAAGAAGAGCTACTATCCTTTAACCTCGCGGGTTTAAACTCAAGAGCTTTAGCATTTTTAATAGACCTGGTTATAATCGCAATTATCTCTTTACTTGCATTTGGCGCAGCTATTTATTTATTGCAAGATACGAACCTAGATGCATTTGGATTAAAGCGAGTTTCCATGCCGATATATCTGCTTCTGTTTTTTCTGGCATCCTCCTATTTTGTTATTCTTAATGGCTATGGGGGGAAAACTGTTGGTAAGATGTTAATGGGAATTAGAATAATTTCTGAGGAAGGTGGTTCAATTGGATTTTGGCAGTCGTTTGTAAGGTGGATTGGCTATTATATTTCAGGATCTTTCTTATTTCTTGGTTTTGTCTGGTCTATTTTTGATAGAAGCTCTCAATCTTGGCATGATAAAATTGCAGGGACTTATGTTGTAAAGGAATAAGATCTCGAAAGGAAAGATATATATGAATCATCTTCAAGATTTAAATAGTAAAATAACAAAAAATAAAGACAAACTGGATTTGTGGATTAAAGACCAAATTAACAAAGTCTTTATTCCTCTTTATACCTCGGTTGATTTAAGAATCTCTGAGCATAAAATTGTGCCGGTTGATACTAACGTTTTTCCTGCTGGCTTTAACAATCTATCTGATACATTCAGAAACAGGGCATCTTCACTGTTTAAAGATTACTTTGACAGAGAATATCCGAAAATGAATAGCATTCTTATTATCCCAGAGCTTCATACAAGAAATACTTTTTACTGGGAGAATATTTCGGTTCTCAAATCAATACTTGAAAATGTTGGCTATAGAGTAGAAGTGGGAATAATTAGTGACGATGATCTCCCGGAGGAGATGGAATTTGAAGCAGCTTCTGGAAACAAAGTAAAAGCGTATAGAGCTTTAAAAGATAATAATAGAGTTACTATTCCTAATTTAAATCCTGATCTGCTATTGATAAACAACGACTTTTCTGAGCAATGCCCAAAAACTCTAAGAGATATAACGCAGCCTGTAGAGCCTCCTGTGGAAATTGGATGGCATACGAGGAAAAAAAGCATACATTTTGAATTTTATAATAAGCTTGCACAAGAAGTGGCTCAGATTCTTGAAATCGATCCTTGGGTGATCTCAATTGACACAATAGATGATTATGGCGTTGATTTTGATAGTAGAGAAGATAGAGAAAAAATTGCCCAGGTTGCTGATTCAATGATTAATAGGTTAAAGATACAATACAAGGAAAGAGGAATATCGGAAGAACCGTATTTATTTATTAAGAGTAATTCCGGCACCTATGGAATGGCTGTAGTAAATGTGTCAAGTGGTGATGATGTAAGAGCTCTAAATTCTGATAAAAGAAAACGTATGAGAGTTCGCAAAGGGGGTAGCCCCGTTAGAGATGTGGTGCTTCAAGAGGGTATTCCCACATCACTTAAGTACGAATCGGACATTTCTGCCGAGCCGGTCTTTTATCTGATTGATGCCCAGGTTGCCGGAGGATTTCTGAGGCTGAATAAGAGCCGAAACACTTTAGAAAATCTAAACTCAAGAGGTATGGAATTTGCTCATATTGATCCATGTGATGAAGCCACACACTTAGAAGAAGTTGAAACCCTCTGTTCTCCAGCGCTCGAACTAGTTTCCCGAATTGCGACAATAGCCGCGGGATACGAAATTGAAAAGATTCTTGATGAAGGTGGATGTGTGGAGGAAGTTGCTTAAGTTAATCTAGTTCCATATATGAAATGTATATACATCTCCCTTATTTCTCAGGCATAAGCATATTGCCTGTTTTTTTAGCCAAATCTAAAGTCCTTTTTAAAAGCACAGTATAAATGGGCTGTCCACCCAAGCCTTGAGCAACGATTGTTGCCGTGAAACAAGTAAGAATTAACGGCAGGATCATCAGATAGTTCCCTGTCATCTCAATTGTTAACACAATCCCGGTCAGTGGCGCTCTCACAGTTGCGCAGAAAAGCGCTGCCATACCCGCAACAGCAAATACTTCAGGTTGAACTACTAAATCAGGCAGCAAGAAATGCGCAAAATGTCCAAACCACATTCCGAATAATGTTCCCAATGCCAGCATAGGGGCAAAAATGCCTCCTATAGCTCCTGAACCATAACTAACCATGGTTGTCCCAAACCTTACTGCAAACAGTAACAGCATAATCATGATCGGTATAGAACCACTAAGAGCTTCTGGTATTACTACATAACCACCACCTACAGTGTCTGGGAAAAGCCATACAAGAGCACCTATCAACCCACCTACTATGAGCCCGGTTAAGGTAAAAGACCATCCGGTTAAATTAGAAAAGAAATTTAAAGTCCAAACTAGTAAGCGATTAAATACATAGCCGAAAAGTCCGAAAACGCCTCCAAATATAAGAAATAAAAATAATGAAGACAGGGGAGGTGTAGACAACATATTCATT
>SPCL01000140.1 GCA_004525335.1 Thermodesulfobacteriales bacterium | reverse complement strand
TTAGGGCTTTCAGAACATCAGCATCCAACAGGTCGTTTACAAAAACGCACACCGCTTTGAATCCGGAAGCCAATCTACTAGTTCCCCTGTTCAAATGCGGTTCAAAAAAAACCAGATCGTGACCGTAGGAACTGTTGGCAGCCTGTAAAAACTTGCGATCATAAGATTTAGTGCTGAATACGGCGACTCTCATATTAACCCTCAGTTACTGGTATAAATCTTGCAATCAATAGTAATAAAGAATTAGACTTATATAATAAATTGTAACACACACCAAATTGTTTTTATTATTGTGAATATTATAAAAATGACATATGTAAAGAAAAATTAGAAAGGAGAGGGCAATGAAAGAGAATCCCAAATACATTCGCTGGTTCAATGAGGTCAGGATCGAAGATGTTCCCATTGTTGGAGGAAAGAATGCTTCTCTCGGCGAGATGTACCGGGAGCTCGCTCCCAAGGGCGTTAAAATTCCAAACGGCTTTGCAATAAGTGCGGATGCATACTGGCATGTGCTGAACTCCTGCGGGATAAAAGACAAACTTGAAGAGCTAATGCGGGGTCTGGATAAAAGTAATGTTATTGATCTATCCGAAAGAGGCAAACTGGCCCGGGAATTAATCTTAAGCGCGGGTATTCCGGAAGATCTATGGGAAGAAATCAAGCTGGCATACGACAAGTTATCCGAACAATACGGACCCCGTCCGGATGTGGCGGTGCGAAGCTCAGCTACGGCGGAGGATTTGCCCACTGCTTCCTTTGCAGGGCAGCAGGAAACATATCTCAATATAAGCGGTTACAGCACACTTAAAGAAGCGTGTTCTAAGTGCTTCGCATCCCTGTTTACCGACAGAGCAATATCGTACCGGATAGACAACAACTTTGATCATTTCCAGGTTGCACTCTCGATAGGTGTCCAGAAGATGGTCCGTGCCGACCTGGCTACAAGCGGGGTTATATTCACCCTGGATACTGAGACCGGATTTCGTGATGTTATTCTCATCACAGCTTGTTACGGACTTGGGGAGAACATAGTTCAAGGTACCGTTAATCCGGATGAGTATTATGTCTTTAAACCGACTTTCAGAAAGGGGCACAAAGCAATAATCAGAAAAAATCTCGGACAAAAACAAATTAAAATGGTATATGGACCTGGTGAGAGCAAAGCTTTAACCAGGAATGTGGAAGTGCCTGTGGTTGATCGTGGGCGTTTTTCGGTTTCAGATGATGACATCCTAACGCTCTCAGACTATGCGATGAAAATAGAGGAGCACTACTCGGAGAAATCAGGCAAGCTCACTCCGATGGATATTGAATGGGCAAAGGATGGCACGAGCGGTGAATTATTTATAGTCCAGGCACGGCCCGAAACGGTTCAGTCACAAAGGGATACGGGAGTGCTCGAAAAGTATATTCTGGACGGAAAAGGGATTGTAATTGCTAAGGGTAAAAGTGTTGGAGAAAAGATTGCAAGCGGCAAAGCCCGCGTAGTCTTAAATATAGATGATCTGCATTCAGTAATGCCGGGTGAGATAATTGTAGCTAACACTACTACACCGGACTGGGAACCCGTTATGAAAGCTGCGGGAGGGATTATAACAAACAGGGGCGGAAGAACATGTCATGCGGCAATTGTGAGCCGTGAGTTGGGGATACCGGCTGTTGTGGGAGCAGAGAATGTGACTCAGAACATAGAAACCGGACAGTACGTGACGCTAAGTTGCGCCCAGGGTGCTGAGGGAATTGTCTACGACGGGGTCATAGATTTCCATATCGAAAAGGTTGATCTTGGGCTTCTAAAACGGCCCTCGACCAAGATTATGATGAACCTTGCGAACCCTGATTTAGCTTTTTCTCTATCCATGATACCAAATGACGGTGTGGGGCTTGCCAGGATGGAATTTATTATCACAAGCTATATTAAAATACACCCAATGGCTTTAATACATCCTGAAAAGGTAACTAATACATCTGCTCAAAATCAGATTTATTATCTTACTTATGGTTATAAGAATAAAGAAGAATTCTTCGTTGAAAAATTAGCGGAAGGTGTGGCAACAATTGCCGCTGCCTTTTATCCAAAACCTGTCATTGTGCGAATGAGTGATTTCAAGACTAACGAATACGCGAGTCTGATAGGCGGAGAGTATTTTGAGCCGAAGGAAGAAAATCCCATGATCGGCTTCCGAGGCGCCTCCCGTTATTACGATGAACGATACAGAGAGGGTTTTGCATTAGAGTGCCAAGCCATGAAAAGGGTTCGCGACGATATGGGACTAACTAACCTGGTAATTATGATTCCCTTTTGCCGCAGAATTGAAGAGGCAAGAAAAGTACTGGACCAGATGGCAATTAACGGCCTCCAGAGGGGTGAGAACGGGCTTGAAGTATACGTTATGTGTGAAATACCGAACAACGTGATTCTAATAGATGAATTCAGTGAACTATTCGACGGGTTTTCGATCGGATCGAACGACCTCACGCAGTTAACGCTGGGTGTTGATCGGGATTCGGAACTATTAGCACACGACTTCGATGAGAGAGATCCGGGCGTAATGAAAATGATCTCAATGACTATCGAAGGAGCTAAACGAAACGAGCGCCACTGCGGCATTTGTGGACAGGCGCCTAGCGACTATCCCGAATTCGCAGAGTTCCTCGTGAAAGAAGGAATAGATTCAATTTCCCTAAATCCCGACTCTATTATGAAAACCACAGTCAATGTTCTCAAGATGGAAGAAAAGATCTGAAAATGATGAAGTTGATACACATGGAAAAACAAAAATTTCTTACTGAAGATAAATTCCCGGTCTTGCCCTGGCATTCTTTAGATATAGATTCCGTAATCGCTAAATTAAATACCGATCATGAAAGAGACCTTAGCATCCAAGAAGCCACGAGTCGTTTGCAGGAGTACGGCACTAACACACTGCAATCCACTCACAAAGTCCATTGGTATAGGATACTTACGCGCCAATTCGCAGACGTTCTGATCTGGATATTATTAGTTGCAGCTGCTATCTCTCTTGTAATTGGAGCATTAGGAGATGCTATTACAATTATGGTAATATTTTTGCTAACGGCCTGCTCGGCTTCATCCAGGAAGGGAAGGCCGAAAAGTCTATTAAAGCTCTAAAGCAGTGCCGTGATTTTTAGATACAATTTTAAGGTGGTTGGATTATGGGAATAGAGCTTCTAACCGATATTTTAATCATATTTAGTCTGTCCGTTGTCGTGCTTTATATCTGTCATCGTCTTAACATACCTACAATTGTTGGGTTTCTCATAAGTGGTTTATTAGCCGGGCCTCACGGACTGGGATTGATCGGAGCAGTTAATGAAGTTGAAATTTTAGCAGAAGTCGGCGTCGTGTTACTGCTTTTTACTATAGGGATCGAATTATCTTTCGCAAAACTACTGGAAATTAGGAAATCAGTCCTGATGGGTGGCTCGATCCAGGTTCTGTTAACCATATTGGTTACTTTTGTAGTAGCCGGACAGCTGGGTTATGGGCTTGGTGTATCTATTTTTTTGGGGTTTCTTATATCCCTTAGCAGTACTGCGATTGTACTGAAACTAATCCAGGAAAGAGCTGAAGTTAATAGCCCCTACGGTCGCACAACTCTTGGTATCTTGATATTCCAGGATGTCATCATTGTCGCAATGATTTTAGCTACGCCACTACTTTCCAGTGCAAAGGCAATTCAGGGTGAGTCCCTTATCGCTCTTTTGTTTAAAGGAATCGGGGTAATTCTGCTGGTAATCGTAAGCGCCAGATGGATTGTGCCTCGGGTTTTGTATCAAATCGCCAAGACCAGAAACAGAGAAGTCTTCTTGTTAAGTATTTTTGTAATATGCCTTGCTGTTGCCTGGGCAGCTTCTAGTGCAGGCTTTTCCCTTTCTATAGGTGCATTTTTAGCAGGATTAATCATTTCTGAGTCTGAGTATGGTCATGAAGCACTTAGTAAGGTGCTCCCTTTTCGTGATGTCTTTACAAGCTTCTTTTTTATTTCAATCGGCATGCTGCTGAATATCGGTTTCCTTTTCGAACAATCGATGCTCGTCCTGTTAATCGCTTTTGGAGTTTTGGTTATTAAATCCATCATTGCGGGTCTTGCTGCAATTTTGTTGGGACTCCCACTTCGCACGTCAATTTTGGTTGGTCTCGCGCTTTGTCAGGTGGGAGAATTCTCGTTTATTTTATCCGAGACCGGTATCGAGCATGGCATACTTGATGAAAATTCTTACCAAATGTTTCTTGCTGTATCCGTACTAACAATGCTGGTAACCCCGTTTATCATACTCTTCGCACCCCGCCTGGCTGATACTATTCTGCGGCTGCCAATACCTAACAAGTTAAGATTAGGCTTCTCCCCCGTATTAGAAACTAATGTAAAAGCGGAGAAAGACCATCTTATTATAATAGGCTTCGGATTGAATGGAAGAAATATTGCACGAGCCGCTAGGGCAGCGGGCATACCCTATGTAATTATTGAGATAAATCCTGACACAGTAAAAAGCGAACGAGCAAAAGGTGAGCCAATTTATTATGGTGATGCAACCGGGGAGACTATACTTAAGCATGCCAACATCAAAGATGCGAGAGTTGTTGTATCTGTAATTAATGACCATGTCGCAAACCGCAGGATTGTGGAGCTGGTCCGAAGACTTAATCCAAAAGCCTACTTGGTCTCACGTACGCGATATGTAAACGAGGTGAAGCCCCTATATGAATTAGGCGCTGACGAAGTCGTACCCGAGGAGTTTGAGACATCGATTGAAATCTTTACACGGGTTTTGGAAAAATATCTCATACCTACGGACAATATTGAAGCGTTAATAGCCGAGGTGCGCTCAGATGGGTACAAGATGTTCAGAAGTTTTCCCACAGAAACATCGTCAACTTCCGATTTAAAAATTCAGCTTCCCAATATCAAAATCAGCACACTATCGGTTCCAGAAAATTCAGCTTTAGTGGGTAAAAGTTTAGCTAAAAGTCAACTAAGAAGGAAATTTGGAATCTTGGTTTTGGCGATACGCCGAAACTCGCAAATCATATCCAATCCGGATAGGAACACGCAGATTTGCGCCGAGGATGAACTTATTGTCCTGGGAGCGCCGGATAAGATATCAGAACTTGAGAGATTAATCATTAATCCAAAATAAAGCGGCGTAAGTTAATGAATTTAGTTGTCAAGCCCCCGGAAAGCGGTCCACCTTTTGAGTTAGATTTTTCATAAGATTAGTCCTAGTGAGTTGAAACAAATCCGTCTTTAAGAGATACGTTCATAAACTAAAAGGTAAGAAGCCGCCTTAGGGCTGAGTATCAATAATTCAATCAC
>SPCL01000044.1 GCA_004525335.1 Thermodesulfobacteriales bacterium | reverse complement strand
TTATTGCTCAGCCTATAGGATTCATTTGCGATCACATAGAAGTACTTTTTGATATTGGCGTTGAAGCTCAGGAGACATCAGAAAAAGTAGGAATTAATTTACTTCGAGCTAAGACTGTAAATGACGACCCCAAATTTATAGAAGCGGTGGCAGATGTTGTGCAACAAATGATGGATAGCGAGTGACATGGCATCATATGAATTCGTTACAATCTGGAGGATTAAAGCACCAATTGAAAAAGTCTGGAACGAAATATATCACACTGATGTATTGGTCACAGTGGTGGAAAGGGGTCATACAAGTAGTAATGAGCTGGGGGCTGAAAGTTTAGCTAAAAGCCTTGATACCAAAGTATCACAAGTGCAATTAGAAATATGAACTGGACACAAAAAGAAATTCACCTATCCCCAAAACCTCGCGGATTTCATCTTGTTACCCGTCAAATTTTGGAGCAACTCCCTGAACTCAAAGAATATAGAATAGGCATAGCTCATATTTTTATATGCCATACATCTGCCTCTCTTACACTCAATGAAAATGCTGACCCGGATGTTAGAGTGGATTTTGAGAGTCATTTTAATAAATATGTGCCCGAAAATGCCCCGTATTATGTTCATACGCTTGAGGGTTCTGATGATATGCCGGCGCATATTAAGGCTTCACTTCTCGGAAGCTCTGTATCAATACCAATAAAAGATGGTGCTTTTAATGTCGGGATTTGGCAGGGAATTTATCTTTGCGAGCACCGTAACAGCGGCGGATCGCGTAAAATAATAGTAACGATTAATGGCGAGAGGGACTAATTTAGTTCATTTCAACCTGAATTGATGACTTATCTGTTATATTAATCAAATAGAGAGACAAAATGGCAAAAATTAGCAGAAGCAAAACTAGAGTAAGGGGATTTAGCAATGAAGAAATGGATTTTCAGCTGCTTAGGCAAATGGGATCTTCATCGATCGGTGCATCCGTTGGTGAGTGTCTATCCTTAGCAGACCGGATTAAAGACGGTGATCCAAAAAGCTGGGTTGAAGAATTTGCTAAACTTGCAGAGTGGCAGCAAAAAGATGCTCACAAGAGAGCTTCAAAAGGCCATACAACAAGCGCGCGCGATCAGTTCTTTAAAGCTTGCAATTCTTTTAGGGCAGCAGAGTATTACACCAGCTGTCTCGATCCCAATCATCAAAAATTTGGTATGCACGCGCGATATTGCTTTCGCGACGCTATGGATATTTTGTGGCATACATTTGAAGATCATCTCCTGACATACAAGAGCATTGACCTGCCAGTTTACTTTATGGCGCCAAGCCCACATGAACAAAAGCGGAAAACGCTTTTAATTGTAAGCGGCTTTGATGGCACGCTTGAGGAAGAGTATTTCATGAGGGGCTATGCCGCACTTGAAAGGGGTTATAATGTTGTGCTGTTTGCAGGCCCTGGGCAGATGGACGTTTTCAGATTTTATTCAAATTCACATTTTGAACCTGATTTTGAAAATCCAACTAAAACAGTAATTGATTTTATAGAAAACCGCCCGGAAGTCGACATGGACAAATTAGCTATAATGGGAATAAGCTTTGGAGGTTACTTTGCTACCCGTGCAGCTTCTCACGAGCCAAGGATAAAAGCGCTCATAGCAAACTCTCCAATTTTGGATTTGCATGATTATTTATCCGCATTTACTGGGTATGACCCTGCCGAAGTATCCGATGATCAAAATTTTAGCCTTGAAGACTTATCCAGCATTCCAGACGATGAGATGTCCCCTGAATTAAAGTCCAGATCTGAAAATCTTATGATCCGTTTTGGACAGCCTAGCTTCAAAGACACATTTACATATCTAAAGGATTTCGCTGTTGGAAATGCCATTTCTAATATCAAATGCCCTTGTCTCGCGCTCGTAGGTTCCGGCGAAGGTGGTGAGCCTGAGAAACAATTTAACAACTTTATAGAGAATGTTTCAGGTCGGGTTACAAAACACATCTTCACTGATTTTGAAGGAGCTGATACACATTGCCAGGTTGGAAATCCCACATATTCAGCGGCAGTTGCGTTAGATTGGTTAGATGAGATTTTTGACTAGCTGAAAACAGGCCATAATCTCAAATAATCCCAGAACAATCCTAACCCGTGTAAAAACCAAACCTTAAGGTAAACTTCCATTCATGAGATATTGTTCTTTTGCTAAAGTATTACTAAGCTTTGTCTTGGTAATGTTCTTTGTTGCACCACTCTTTGCGTGTTCTGAAGAGAATATAGAAATAATAGAATTGGGAAAGTGGAATCAGGATAGATTACAAAAAATTATCTCAGAAAAACCGGAAACCACTTCAGCGCAAATAGATTTTTTATCAAAGCAGTTCCTAGGCACCCCATATGAAGCAAACACTCTCACGGGAGATATTAATACGCCTGAAATTTTCACTGTAAACTTGCGGGGCATGGACTGCTTTACCTATATTGATTACATCGAGGCTCTTAGATTATCCTCAACATTAGGGGATTTTAACACCAATCTGAAGGACATCCGGTACCAGAATGGAAATATTTCATTTCAAAGCAGAAACCACTTTTTCTCCGATTGGCCTATAAGAAATAACGTCAATGTTAAAGATGTCACTTACGAAGTAGGTGGGAAGAATACTTTAGCTGTTGAGAAGAATCTAAATCTAAAGAGTGATGGTTCTACTTTTCTTCCAGGAATACCTGTAGTAACTAGAGAATTTTATTATATTCCCTCATCTGCTGTTAACGATGAGATTGTTTCAAAACTACGGACAGGAGACTATATCGGAATGTATACAGAGATAGATGGACTTGATGTTACTCACACTGGGATTATTATAAAAAATGATGATGGAGTCTTTTTAAGACACGCATCATCTAAAAAGAGCAATCAAAAAGTGGTAGATGAAAACCTAAAAAAATATATTAAAAACGTACCGGGAATCGTTGTTTACAGGCCGCAATAATGGAACAGAAAATTAAACCTGAAGATCTTGTGCTAGAAGCTACCGATCACTATTACAAGAGTGACTTTAAGCAAGCAATAATTTCACTTGATAAAGCAATTGAGTTAAACCCTGATTTTGCCCAGGCCTGGTATAACAAAGGTATTACTTATTCAGTAATGGGGCACGTTCAAGACGAAATCGAATCTTATGAAAGAGCAATAGAAATAGAACCACAATACGCAGAAGCATGGAGTAATAAGGCATCAGCTTTGGGTAGAGCAGGCAGAGCTGAAGAGGCGCTTGAATGTACAGAAAAAGCTCTGGAGCTAAAGCCATTATTTGCAATTGCATGGTGCAATAAAGGAGCCGCTCTTAGCAGCCTTGGAAGAGATCTAGAAGCTATAGAAGCATATGATAAGGCAATTGAAGTTGAAGAAACTTATTTAGAGGCATGGTTTAACAAAGCTGTATCACTTCATAATCTGGAAAAGCCCAAGGGGGCTCTTATAGCCTATAGCAAAGCAATAGAGCTAAATCCAAATTATGCTGAGGCGTATTTCAATCGGGCAGGGCTGTTTTTATACTTAAATGACTTAGAAAAAGCAAAGTCAGACTTAGAAAAAGCTATTGCAATAGATTCATCTTATAAACAGCTAGCTCTAGCAGACGAATCGCTTAAAAGTTTGATTTCCTGATACTAGGATTTATTAAATTAAATGATAATCTTATATTATTAGAAATAGTAAGGAGGCTGCAAATGGGGCTTACAGCAAAAGAATTAACCGAGCTTTCAAAACATACGGCTAAGGCAAGACGTAATTTAGATAACCTACTTGATTTTGTGGATCTAATGAATAATGACGTCGACAAACTTGATGGAGACATAACCCCAGCAGGTGAACAGATAAAGAAGTTATCTAACGAGATGTCCAAACATGTTGACGAAATAAAAACTCTAATAGATACACAACTTGATAAAATCCCAATCGACCTCGAAGAAACCAAAGATGCCGCAAGCAAACTGGGCTTATACCACGGTACAGTACATCAGGTAATTTCTTATGCAGATACCGAAAAAAGCAAATACAAGGAAAACTCATATTGGTGGCGCTACTGGGTAAGCATACTGGATAACGTTATGCAGCAAGAGATTGAAAACCCAAGTAAGCCTATAGGCAAAGGTAAGCAATTTCTGGAGAAAAGAAATTAGGTTTCAGGTATTGATAACCGGCATTATTTCTCTTGAGACAATTTCCATAGTATGAAATATATCGTCAAGACTCTCTACAACAGGATCTAGTACGATATGAGAAACACCTAACTTTTTATAATCCTTTATAGATTTTGTGATTTCTGAGACAGTACCACGAAGTAAGAAAGGCGGGTCATCGCTCTCGGAATTATTGTCATTATTTGCTTGATAATCAGCATCAATTATATGTAGTCTGTTTCTGACTGAGTATGTAAAATTTGACAAATCTTTACCTTTTTCTGCAGCCACGGTTTCTAATTTTGAAATACCCTCCTTAACATCTTCTGGACTAACCCACGTAGGCTGCCATCCATCACCAAGCTCGACAGCTCTTTTTATTGCATAATCACTTGCGCCTGCAATAAATACTGGAGGATGTGGTTTTTGTAGAGGTTTAGGATAGAACTTGATATCAGAAAAGCTACAAAATTTTCCTTTATATTTAGGATCATCATTAACCCAAAGCTCTTTTATAGCTCTTATATACTCGTTTGTCCTAGCTCCTCTTTTTTCATATGGTATCGAGAGTGCATCATACTCTTCTCTCATCCATCCTGGCCCCACTCCAAATATCACTCTCCCCTCTGATAAGACATCAAGGGTTGCGATCATCTTTGCAACTACAACTGGGTTTCTATAGGGGAGAATAATAACACTCGTGCCTAATTCTATGGTTGATGTTTCAGCGGCTATATATGAAAGCAGCATGAATGGATCATAAAAAACTTCACTAAAAGAGCCTAAGTGTTTTTCAGGCATAACAACATGATCACTTACCCAGATTGAATCAATGCCGTAGTTCTCCGCAGCCTTTGCAATCTCTATATTGTCCTTAGCTTCTAAAGACAGACGTATTGGGAGACATATTCCGAATTTCACTATAGTTGTTTAGGTTAATGCTATTTGTTCAATTGGCAAATATGTACAGTAGGAATGAGAAATTGACAGACAGTTTCATGTCCTTTAGCATACTCACAAACCTAGCTATGCGACAGTCAAAACATGAATAATGAATCGAGCAATCTAGAATCTGAATATATTGATATTACAAAAAATCGCTCTCCGCGAAAGTGGCTGGTATCCGTTCTTACTCTGCTAGGCATAACGGCTTATGTGGCCATATTCTGGGCGCGTTTGGCAAAGCTCCTTCCGCCTCCATATAATCAATGGACTTTCATTTACGAGCCTTTGATAGGGCCCTGGTGGATAAGGAATTTCTTCCTGGACCTGCCTGAATATACAAGACTAGAAATACTTTGGTATGTATTGTGCTTTATTTCTTCCATGGTTATACCAATCATAATATTACGGCTGAGAGGAAGAAGGCTGACAGATTTTGGTTTGGGTATGTTAAACAGGCTTGGGATTAGGCTCACGATAATAGCAATAATTATCTCTATCCCTTTTGGGTTGTGGATTCAGCTCGCCTCACCCTACCCCCACAGACTGACTACTATGTATGCACTATCACTCTTTAACAAAATCCCTGAGCATTTTCTCATTCTGGGGATTCTCGTAGCTTTAATGCTACCTCATAGAAGGCTTCCTAACCCCGCATATATGGCACCAATTGAAGGCTCTTCTATGACAAGAATGCTACGTTGGCTGGGTATTGCTCAACCTGTGACTATAGATTCCGATAACCGTATTCTAGCTTGGTTTGGATTGAACGGGACCTCATTATTTGCAATGGTAGTCTCTGGGCTAGTCTTTTATATGATACATCTGGGAAGAGCCAATCATATCGAGGTAGCACTGTCTCTGCCAGGGGGCATATTGGTTTCGTATATCACACTCAGGACTCATTCAATTTGGCATGTAATACCTGCGCACTGGACACTTAACCTCGTACCTATGGCAATACTGCACTTCTATAAATTTTAACCCTCACATTTGTCCTCAGAAATTGAAGACCAATATTCTCTACACATAGGCGGATACAGAGTGCAGTGGTTAGGAAGCTCTGCTTTCGGTGCAGGAAACTGAATTAACGAAAATCCAAAGGCCCCGTGTTTTTTGTACTCTTCTTCGGCTTGCTCTTTAGTTAATGATGTCCCCTTTACACAACGCTCTGGTTTACATAGCTTTTCACTGGACACTTTCGTTCCATTTATTGCATAGGTGCTTAGATCAAAGCATTGAGTGACCCCTTTTTCGTTGGGCAGAAATAGAACTGGGAGATCCCTTTTGTTTAGAGAAGAATGGAAAAAAGAGATATCTTTTAACAAATTTGATTCTAAGACTAGAATTAACGGAAAACCTTCAACTTTAGAGTTCATAAAGACAAGTGAAGTTGCTTTATCCCACGTTGAGGTCTGACAGTTACTCAAATAATAACCCGGCTCGCTAAAGTAGTAAGACACATCAACCTTCTCAGGAGATGTGACTAAAGCGTTTTCATTTCCAGTGCTAAACTTAATTGCTTCATCAACCGGCTCTGCAAATCCTTCATTTGCCTTTAAAGTAAAGGAATATTCTTCCGAAGGTTGCAGATTCTGCGCCGGCTTTATAAATATAAAACCCGCCTCGTTGTTATAAACTGATCTCCTGGATTGATATCTTTTTATTTTGTATTCAATGCTCTTCCCACCGCTATTTGTTAATTCCATTTCTAGTTTCTGAGGGGTTTTCGATAGAGATTTAAAGTCTTTCACTATTATTGCAGAATCTACCGGGACGGACTTTGCTTCATCGAGCGGCCAGAGAACTTCAGGTACAGGTGTAAACTTTTCTGGCTCGCAGGAATTGGAATCTGCTCTAATAGATAATACTATTAGAAGAACTAGTGGTAGGAAAAAAATTGCTCTATAAATAATCATATTCCCATACTTATTGTATTCTAAAACTTATCTGCCCTAAGCTACTGAAAGTAGCAATATACTGAGCTTTCCTCGCCTTTACGACATTGCCAAGAGCTCCTGTTATTAGGACTTGTCCGGGTTCAATTTTCCAGCCCTGATCTATTACATTATTTACTAGCCACAATAGGGTTTTCCACTGACCGTCATTTAAATCTGAGCCCCTACCCTGGTTGGCAATTTCTACATTCAGATTGAGAATAACTTTTACATCATCAGGATTTACTTTATCGAGTTCCGTGGGTTTACCTAAAACAAAAGCTTTAGATGAAACGTTAGCTGCGACTATATCTGTGGCCTTAAGTTTATTAGTATCCTCAAATCCAAAGTCTGGAAGTTCTATAACAGGCAAAACTGCTTTTATATGTTCTTTCAGTTCTGAGATATCCTTAATTTTAGAAGTTATAGGTTTTCCGACAACATATCCAAGTTCAGTCTCAATCATTAACTGGTGGTATTTTGAGCTGTCTATTAGATAGGGGCTATTTTGTTCTCCAGAAGAAAATAGCACCCCCGAAACGGGTGAATTCACATTAAAATTCTCTTGAGTTTTTTTGGAAGTTAGACCTGCTTTAAACCCGGCAATCTTATCATTCTTGAGCTTCTTATTAACATAGTCTTTCTGGATCTTATATGCAGTTTCCATATTCAAATCAGTAAAGTTGATAGATATTACGGGTATTGGGCTACCGTCTTTCTCAGCCACAAGTAATTGATCCGCATACTGATTAAATTCCCCAGCGCCAATTAATCCAAATGAAACGAACAGCAAAAAAAACAAACAAAAAACAGTCTTGGGTGCCATGTCAGTTATTCAAGCCCTCTACTAGTTTTAAGACTTCTTCAGCGCATCCCCATGACAGGGTAAATCCCGCTCCGCCGTGACCGTAGTTGTGAATTATTGCAGAATCACTCGGAAGCTTTTCAAGCTCAAGCCGTACTTCCGTTCTTCCCGGTCTGAGCCCTACTCTTTCTCCCAAAACTTCTGCTCCTTCTAATCTAGGGTCCAGAATTCTACATTTTGTTAGTATTTCATCAGTAGTTTTCGGATCTACGTCCAGACTCCAGTTATTGTCATCAGCCGTTCCCCCAAGAATACAGTAAGTACCGTGAGGCACGATATATGACACAGCAAGCGGCCCTTCTTCCTCGTTAATACAATCCCTAAGCCCTGGGTTGGCGGTTTTCACCAACTGCCCGCGAATAGGGAAAACTTCTTTATCATTAAATATTTTCCCCGCACCAAGCCCGGAACAATTAATTATCAGTTCATGATCTGCAGATATTTCTTCGATGCTTTCTATTTCTTTATCCAGCTTTGTAATTTTACCCCCAGACTCTTTGAATCTAGTGACTAAATAATCCATATAAACCGGAGTTTCAATTCGGGCGACAGGGGCAATATAACCATCCACATAGCCTGGCGGCAGCTCATCCTTTCCTATCCGAATAAAGTCCTTAACAGCAGGTTTCCAAAATGGATCTTCAACTTTGTGATCGAATATCTGAACGAAGTTAAAAACTCCGACCCCTATTCCAGCAATTTCAGCTAACTCCATATATCTGTTATATGTAAAAGCCGCCCAGGGCAGAACTTTTTCAGGGGGCGATACACGGAATGGATACCAATATGCAGTAGCCACATCTGAGGTGGTATCGGGCGGAATCTTAGCCGCTACTATCTCCACTTCGAAACCGTTTTCAAGGAGTCGTATCCCCGAAGTAAGGCCAATGACTCCGCATCCTAAGACTAGAGCTTGTTTGTTTTTCATGACTTTAATCCTAATTTAACCGCGCGCTTGTCCCACCATCTGAACTATTACTTTTCTACATTCTTCGGGGCTGTGTATTTCTCTGATAAATCCTATCCGCCTGCTGTAGAATTCGTTGTTAGATTTAATTCTGACTTGAAAGCCTAATCTATCAACTGAGGTCATTGCAGCTTCTTGGGCTTCGACTTTTGTGAAGTGCTTTGCTAATAGCATCAATGATTCGGCGTGGTCTTGATTCATATGTTGAATAATTCCTGTTGCCGAATCTGCGAGTGGGTCGACTTCAGCTTCGTAGTAGTTAGGGGCCGTTACCCAGCCCATAGCACCGAATCCACCTACGAAATATATGTCTTTTATATCCATACGGTAAAAGGAGAAATCATCAAAATCTACCCAGTAGCTAGCATTCTTGTAGCGGGCCAAATACAACTCTCTAACTTCGTGGAGTTGATCTTCGGGAACTTTGGTAGTCTCACCCATAAGTGTAACTCTCGAAGCATCAAGCGGGTCACCACCCGAATCTGTTTGTGATATAAATAAACTTGCTCTACCATCACGGATTAGATTGTGAGTATGCATTGCCATTGTGCTTATCAGGAATAAGGGGCGACCTTTTTCATCAAGCCCGTAAGGCATCAGTGAGCCGAAAGGCCAGTCCGGATGCATGGCAGAGAGGGTCGAAAGTGTCCCCGCATGGTTGCGGTAGACAAGCGTCCGCACCCGCTCGGCATAGGTAGGCTCAGGAACCGGCGGTTCATTACTAGAAGTTGTGGTATATCCGTGTGATCTTGAAGTAGGTTTAGTCATATAATAGCCTCTATACAAATAAAATAAGATTTACCTATAAAATTGGGATTTAGTTATCCAATAGAACAGTATACATGACTAGTTTTGTGTCAGGACAAATTAAATAGTTTATACTAATGGGCTATGGTCAAGTTTATAGATGAAGCGAAGATATATGTTAAAGCCGGAGACGGCGGCAGAGGCTGTGTGAGTTTTAGAAGGGAGAAGTATGTCCCAAGGGGCGGCCCTGATGGTGGAGACGGCGGAAACGGCGCGGACGTTATTATGATAGCGCGGCGCAATATGACCTCGCTACTAGACTACAGATACCAACGACACTACAAGGCTAAACGCGGCGTACATGGAAAAGGCAAAGACCAACATGGTAAAAATGCTGAGGACCTTTTAATCCCGGTTCCATTGGGAACTATGATCAAAGACTTTGAATCAGGGGCTTTTTACGGTGACCTCACTGAGGACGGGCAAACGCTAGTCATTGCAAGAGGCGGAAAAGGCGGCAGAGGAAACGCGAGGTTTGTTACAGCCACTAACCAAGCTCCGAAAGAAGCAGAACCCGGTGTTCCCGGCCAGGAAAAAACACTTAAGCTCGAATTAAAACTATTAGCTGACGTAGGATTGCTCGGATTTCCCAACGCCGGCAAATCGACTCTCATCTCAAGAGTCTCAGCGGCCAGACCCAAAATCGCCGACTACCCTTTTACGACTCTAGTACCTAATTTAGGAGTGGTTAGCTACGGCGACGGCGCAACATTTATACTGGCAGATATTCCGGGACTAATTGAAGGCGCGCATGAAGGAGCCGGGCTTGGAATACAGTTCCTAAGGCATATTGAGCGCACTAAAATTTTGATCCATCTTCTAGATCTTTCACCTATGACACAGAGAGACCCCATTGAAGACTATGCGGCTATGAATAGGGAATTAAAATCTTATAACGAAGAACTATCTAAAACCCCTCAGATAGTAGCGCTAAACAAAATTGACATAACTGAAGCCCGAGAGGAGCTAGAAACAATCGAGAAACATTTTAGCGATTTAGACATAAAAACCTTTCCGATCTCCTCAGCTACAGGTGAAGGCACCAAAGAGCTAGTTTGGGAAGTAGCGAAGCAGGTCGAGACGCTCAGAAATGCCGAATTATCAGAATAGCAGAAAACCCCTATTCTTCAAAATCAGGACACGGAGGCTCAGCACAAGCCTCGAACACTGCCATCATGCCATTATCCTCGTGCTCTCCAATGTGGCAATGATACACAGCCTTCCCTTCAATTATTGGATTGGTGAAATCTATCACAATTACAACTTCGCCGGGCCCTTCAAAGTCAGGGTCTTGTCCTTGATAGGGAACGTTCACAGTATCCTGCTTTCCAACAAAGGGCTGCTGCACACCATTTACCGAACAGACAACGAAGTCTGTTAAGTGGATATGAAAAACGTGAAGTTCACCCGAGGTATTTGTAACTGTCCATCTTTCAAAATCGCCTATTTTAACTTCGGTATCGACTCTTTCAGGATCAAACTCTTTGCCGTTTATAAAGAACGTATTCCCGTCTGCTGTTTCTGAGAATACGATTTCTCTATCAACAGCTATTTCCTGCTCACAAAGATTCTCTACAACTGGGAATTGGTTCATAGGTATAGGAAGAGCAATTGGATTTTCTACCAGTTCTCCCTCAACCTTCACAGTGAGAAGCGTAGCTCCTCCGTATTGATCCCCTTGCGGTCCAGTGCTAAATTTTCTCGCTCTTAATTTATAAAGCCCCGGTTTTTGATTCGCCTGAACTAATACCCCAACTCGGGAGCTTGTGGGCATTAATATTTCGGTCCTCTCTATAGTTTGATTACGTCTGTTTCCGTCCCTCTCGATCTGATAGAATATATGATCGTCAAGTACTAGATCGTAGTACAGATCAGCCCCGATGTTACCTA
The DNA here is from genome assembly GCA_004525335.1 of Thermodesulfobacteriales bacterium. Lineage (GTDB taxonomy): Bacteria > Desulfobacterota_D > UBA1144 > Nemesobacterales > UBA2774 > CR02bin9. Next base: position 3,214 of record SPCL01000044.1, on the reverse strand, counting down.
TCTGCCAGAACTGTGTCTCTCCGGGACGCATTGTAATAGTCGGATTAGTTTGGCCATTGACTGTAAAGTTCGTCGGTCCACTTGGGTCAATCATCCCTTCGGGAGGGATTTCACCATCCACTAACTGAAAATCTTTTAAATACATAATCTGCTCGGTAATACCTTGTAGCTGAGGAAATGGATCGAGAATGCCCTCGACGATAAGTCCACCCGAAAGACCACTCATTATCTGAAACTCAGTTATTCCAAATAGATGTGCGTGATAGTAGAACATGCCCTCTGGATGATCTTCAGGAATTTGTACTTCATATTCAAAACCACTATTAGGGGTGATCATAATAAATACGTCGTCTGAAGGAGAGAGAGGACTAACATTCATACCGTGGTAATGCACATTAGTCATCATATCCAGGAAATTATTCAAAGTAAGTTTAATCGTATCTCCAGGATTCACCCTAAGAGTAGGAGGAGCCAGCATGCCGTTATACTGCGCGCTCATAAAAGATTTGCCGTCAACTTCGGCTGGAGAGACGTCTGCATCGTACGTTATTTCAAGAACACCATCTACGCTTGATATTTGTTTCGGATTCTGAAACGGGGGTCCGAGAGAAGTTCTATTATTATTGCACCCACTAACAGAAAAGAATGAAACTATGAGAACTACAGCTGATAAAGTAAAAGCTTTTCGCAGATTTAACATTGTATACCCTCCATGGTGTATTTAAACTATTGTAGGTAGTTTTCTTCAATCATGCAACAATTTTTTAATATCCTTTGCCATTTCCTCTGGATCATGTTGGTAATGTGGATAAGTAAGAAATAATCTACCGTTTTGATCTACGAGATGAATGGTATTTGTATGGGTCATAAGATATCTGTCCCAAGTATCAAACCGTCCCCTGCCATAGACAGCAGGATGTTTAACGATAGTAACTGCATACTCCTTGGCAATCCCCTCTATCTCTTCCTGAGTCCCAGTAAGGCCTATGAATTCTTCATGAAAATAAGGGACGTATGTACCCAATCTCTCGACTGTATCTCTTTCGGGATCTACAGTTATAAATAGAACCTGAACATCTTTAGCGTCTTCACCTAGGAGTTCCATTACTTCTTTTAGATTTGCGAGTGTAAGGGGGCAGATATCAGGACAATTCGTATACCCCCAAGAAATTAAGACTACTTTATCTAGAAATTGATCAAGTCTGACTTTATCTCCATCATGACTGGTAAGGACAAAATGCGGCGCCTGTCTGTGATAGAGTTTTCCGTGATAATTGTCTTTGCTCTTATAATCGAGATAGAGATAAGCAGCGGCTCCCCAACCTATAATCAGAAGAGCCAGAACAATTAGAAATATCCGTTTATCCTTTATCATAATTCGCCTGTATCTAAATTATAACCAACTTGTAATTATAGGAACAAAAGAAAATATTTAAGTAGAAGATAGACCCTTTATAGATTAAACTTATTATATGAGGAAACTAACCGGTTTATACTTTTTGTTTGCTTTGCTGTTTAGTTTTAGTCTTTTAAGCTATGCAGAAGATGCAACCGAAGCAGAAAATCCTGCTAGTTATAATAGTAATCAGATCACCCATCCAGAATGGTTCCTAAAAATCACAGACTGGTCTTACTTTGCCCCTGCAAGAGTAGCAATGTTAAGCTCAGTGAAAATTGAAAACACCGCCGACATTGCATATAAAGATATAAGAGTTCGGCTTATATTCAATTCATCCTCTGGCCCAGCCGTAGGTCAAACTATAGCGACTACACAAGGAATGCTACCTGTTACAGTTCCGCCTAAAAGTGCGGATACGTATTTAAAAGGTGGTATAACTATGGGCGCAGGTAAACAAAGCTATATAGTGTCTGATATTCAAATTCTTTCAGCTACACCAATTACAGATTAAACTTCAATGTATTAACAGCATAAGCATTTAATTAATGGAGAACTATGGTGAAAAAGACATTCAGAAGAGTTTTATTAGCCCAAATTGCAGTATTGGCTATATTCATTATGGCTCCGCTATCAATGGCACAGTATGGCGATCCGGGACCTCCCCCAGTCCCTGATACACCTAGAGCCCAGGATACTAGAGAAATAGAAGCGGGAGATCCGGCTTTCGCTCCTGACAACATTTTAGATGCACCAGACCCTGCTCTGGGTGAAGATAGCGTTATATCCGAACCTGAATCATTTGATATGGACCCAGTACCCGGAGGGATAGCAAGAGAACCCTACAATGTCGACTTACCCCCTGGTGGAGTAGTTACAGAGCCGGACTCTATGGTGGAACAACGTGAGCCATTAGTTGAAGGAGATCCTTTAATCAGACAGCCCGAAGGCTTAGTAGAACAGGGTGATCCCTTAGTGGAACAACCTGATCCGCTGGTTAGGCAGCCCGCAGCTCTTGTAGAGCAGCCTGACCCGCTGGTAGAACAGCCTCCGGCTCTTGTAGAACAACCCGCACCTATGGTACCTCAGGGCGAACCCCTGGGAGGTCGGGGAGCCGAAGGAAAAGGTGTCAGGTAGAAAAACTTGAGAAAACGGTTATAATCTTTTGATTATTCTACTAAGAATTAATAAGGAGATATACCAATATGCTATTTGACAGAAGAATAGAATGGAGCGATTCAAAGGAAGAAGAATGGGAGTTAGTGAAGTCAAAAGTTGGAAGCGGTGTTGAGCTGCCACTGCCTGATTCGGACCGCTGGTTCAAAGCTACCTCAAACGGACATACCATTACAATTGAAACTGCGGAAATAAACGTACGGCCATTGGTATTACACGAACCCGTTACTCTCAGTATTGATGAATTTATAATTGTCGCTGAAAATTATAACGCTTTCTTAGGCGTTGACGCGAGAACTATGAGCGACACACATGCGGTAAAGGACTCTTCCCCTCACCTCCGCTTTTTCTTTATGATTATTTACCATTTGTTATAGAAATTAGATAACCCCCCGACATTTTGTTGTTGGTGTGCTATGTTTCCAAAGAATAACTACGAATTAATGGTGGAATACAATAAGTGGATGGATACTAATATCTATGGCGTCTGTCTAGAAATTCCGGATGAATCAAGAAAAAAGGATTTAGGTGCTTTTTTCAAATCTATTCATAGCACACTTAACCATATCTATTTAGGCGATCTAGCCTGGATTGAGAGACTCCGTGACAACAAATTTACCCCCCGGCAGATTGGCAAAGACC
>SPCL01000248.1 GCA_004525335.1 Thermodesulfobacteriales bacterium | reverse complement strand
CGGCAGATTCCGAAGAATAGTTGTCTTAAAGTGAAGCTTTGTTTACTGAAAAACCAGCTGCCAATAAGGCTTCAGGATAAAAGTTCGGATTTAAATCCAGCTAAGCTATATCAGACAATGATTCAATGCATTTTTAAATGAAAAACTTACCAACCTAACCTTAAGCAGGTATTAAAAATAATGGTGGATGGAAATGTTTTGCGATTGCAGCACTCCAGATTCTCAAATACATCCTAGCGCTTAACAACTAAACACATATCGATACAAAAATCGATACGATAATGAAATATCTCCCCGAAAAAGATTTCCCGAGGAGGCATTAAGGTGATTCATACCTTGCATTTATCTTCTTGATTCACAAACTCGATCTGTAGGAGCTTTTCAAGTTCTCGACCGGAGTGATAACGAAATGCTAAAATGACCACATACATATAACGGAGACTGACTAAACTGGTGCGACAATTACTTTAAATGTAACACATGATACATAATCATTATAATGTGCGATTGATGAAACATGTAAGGATATTCATGTTAAAGAATATTTATGCAACCAGTGCGACCCGTAAGAACAGACTCGTGTAAGGGCCAAGGTGCAAACGGTATTCAATTACCAGTAAGAAAATCTTGTGTGTTTTATGCTTGAAAGATACAAAAACATACATGGGAACAATTTGAAATTGTTACACCCAATCGATATTCCGATTAACGTTAACAACAACAGTCATAGGTTGGTTGCATTTGCTTTGTATTTGAGTGGATAATCAGATGCATCGAAAGATGAAGGTCATTATATTGCATTAATTAATCATAGAGGTTAATGGCATTAATACAATGATGATGTTGTAACACCACTATCCGAAGACCAAGTACTTGATGAAGCAAAGCAAGCTTATTACTTCATATATCAAAGATAGGATGTTTACTATGAACAACTTAAAAGCATGAAACCATCTCCTGAATCGAATGGAGACACCGAGCTCATTATGAAAGATCAAGACAGATTACCTGTGACACGAAGTGGATCAAGATTATGTGGCCCATATATCTAAAGAAAACAGATTAATTCAATAAGATCTCTTGGCGATAATGATTTTCCTATGATGCACAAGCGCCTGAAAATAGCCAATAGGAAAATTCATACTCCTATTGATACAATAGCTTAAGAATAGCTATACACAAAAGCCCAATAAAGAAAATTCAAAAATAAATAACAGAAGAGGTAAAGATCTAAGAACGACAAGATTGATATTATGGACTGTATTAGCTCTTACCATGATAACTTCACAACTGTTTAACAGATTCTGATGAAGCTGGATGTCTTTAAAACACACTAGCCTTTTATAGAAGCTGGTGTACCATTCTGTGACGGAATTATTATACCAAAATCTCCAGGCATATTTGATACCGAAGAAAAGGTTAAATCGCACTTCTCGAAACATGGACTGTTTGTCTTGAAAGCAAAGAATTCAAACACCAAAAATTCACAAGACAATCGTAAATGGTTTATTCGATTTGATGATTCGCATGCATAATTCACTCTTGATTTTATGGAGAAATTGGCGAGAGCAACCTCAGACCTATGCAAGGAAACATGCGATCGGAATTTGTTTGTATGCCACATCGATTACACTCAAGACCTATGTGGCTTTTTCCTGTCAACTAACGTCAAGGAATAATACAAATAGCTTGGTAAAATATTCGAAGGAAGTCAACTAGGAGGCTACAAGAATTTGATGACAATGATGTAGTTCATATATAAGGATGGTAAGGATCGAGACTACCGTGTTAAAATTTATAATAAATGGGTAAACTTACTTGAATGCGAATCTATGTCAAAGAAAATTGGAATGGGTACCAAGTCTCTCTTCTATTGCTCTTCTACAATGTTTGAAAAACATAGATAATGTATGGATGATGGCATGACACGCATTGAAATATCAAAGGAAATATATTCAGCTGAATAAGAGATTCGATTCCTTGGGAAATAGAAGAGTATTTAGTGGTGTGATCGTATTGTTCAGTCGTTTAGAAAAGAAATCGGGGATCCTTAATATGATTTGAACCACAAGGTTTCTTTCCGTACGTTTTGGGATTCTTTCTTCGGAAATGAAGGATTCGAGAAAACAGTGGTTATCAATCGACCAGATTGTACTGCTATCGTATACGGTTACAACGTGGAGACATAACATTATATTGGGCTGATGTAAGAGACTGGTCCACGACTCAATATCGATGGTTTAAAGCAGCGGTATTTGCTACCCGGTCGCCCTTATATCTTCGTTGAACAAAACGGTGACATAGAGTAAGAGACTAATAGAAGATCCGAGATGCAGTTACCCATTGAGCCACTAAATAAAAAAAGAAATTTAAAGCACAACTTTAGACTACCTCCTTACGCCAAATATTTCATTTAACTGTAGCTAAATGAGGAAGCCAAACCAGTTATCCCTGAACAAATCAATCAAAATGAAACTGCAAGACTTGACCAAATTCGCCGATAGGAAATGCTAAAAGCCAAATAGTACGTTCGTCGCTCAGACATCAATCCTTACCTAGACATTGGAGCACTAAATATGACAACAGGAAAAAAATAAACTTCTAAGACCCAGTAGGTAGAGAATGATATAAGAGACCTAATCGAGGCTCCAAAAATCTCAGCACCAATAATTGAT
>SPCL01000237.1 GCA_004525335.1 Thermodesulfobacteriales bacterium | reverse complement strand
CTTTGATTGTAGCTCGATGCGAAAGATATGATTTCCGAAAGAGCTGAATTGATTTGACTGATCGCTTCATCTTTCTCAAGATTTAACGAAAAGTTCCATGTTCTATCGACACGTAAATCGTTCTCTTTTGAAGAACCACGAAGATAGATTTCACGGGAGGCTACTCTGATTTCAGGACAAGAGTCTATTTTGATCTGCCAACCGTTTGAAGCATAAAAAGAGCCACCAATATAATTGATGGCATCTTTGATTTGAACTGACTGACTTAGTATCTGAAACGCAAAGGCCCTCTCCATTGGGAGCAGGGAATATTTTAACATATTTTTTCCTTTACAAATATACTAAATTAAGAACAATTATTCAACTACATAGATCTTCGGAACACGCACACTCTTACGAGCAGGAGCAGTGCCAAAGAAACACCCTGAAGTGTTAAAGTAGTTTTTATTTGAAGGACGAACCACACGAACCGGATAAGCATAAGATGCTTGCTTTACATAGCTAACGAGCTCCTTCAAAGCTGCGTTAACAAGGTCGGCTGCGTTATCACGCTGCATACGACCGACGAAACGAGTTACATCAAGTTTGAAATCATTGCTGGAATCATTTCCCTGCAAGAAGATTACATTCTTGGAATGCTTGAACTCTGGATATTTGCTTGTAGCAACACGGAGTCCATTGCTCGCCATAAAATGGCGTTTGGCCAGAAAAGCTGATATATCATCAGACTGCGCCAAGACTTGGAATACAAGGGCATTCTCAGCTTTTTCTAGTTTGTATTTAAGCCCGGTTTTAAAACTAGGCACGTAACCACATAGGTACATTTAAGTACTCCTTTTGTTTGTTGGAACATATATTGATTATTAGTGAACTTGGGTCGCACTCATTTCTGGGTGGGACGCCTTTGATTTGCTTGACCCTACCTCGTTGTTCTCACGACTCCTAAAGGAGAACTGCTTTACGAGCAGCTGGTAAAACTTGGCCGGCATATTAACCCTGGTTTACGGATATCCGGCTTTACGTAAATCTTGCACTGTGCGTGGGTTACCAACCGATATTTAATGTCTTACGGCATGGACAAACAAAATAGTGGGGCACAAGGCCCCATTACCATGTCTGTTGCTACGGCTATCACCCCGAAGAACATTATGGTACAAATGCTTCCCTCCTATAACTTCCAGAGTATTTACCCCGATCGATGCTAAAGCAAAAGGGTCATTGACAATGGGGAACATATAGGGTTTAACCTACCTGCATTACCGTGTGACAGGTGATAGATCGACTTACGTCCACGACGGACAACGATTTTGAAGCGATAGGTTTGGCTTGGGAGAGCCGTAAAATAACAGGCAGGGTGGGGTCGTCCCACGAAGAGTCTACTATTCTCTATATTTGTAGATCTGTCCACGGTATGGATAGCCTAACACCGGCTTCCCGCCTAAACGGAGTGTACTAAGAGTATTACATCTTAGTACCAAAACCTGGAAGTAGAGGTAGGCGTCTAATCGTTATCGTTGCAATCACTCTACCTGCTCGCACATTTTGTTTTATCCTACTTCCATTAGAACTCCTGAGAGGGGTCGAACCTCCAACAACCTGCTTCGTAGGCAGGCGCTCTATCCAGTTGAGCTACAGGAGCATAGGGTGACATAACCCGGTCACCAAACGGGAATCTCAATCTTTCCGCTCTCTAGACTTACACAAGATGATGCTACCCAGGGGTTTAACAGAGGTTGGTTCCTCCACCTATAATTTTGCGCACACGGTATCTCACCGCTCGGCGGGCTTCATCTGTTGACTCCCTAAGTTTTGGACGCTTAAGGAACTCGACTAGGCCATAGGACTGGGATGTGGGTACTTTGATATTTGATTGATTAGAGAGGCCACGACATGTATGAACTACCTTTCATACCGTAGGACTTCTCAACGAGCTCATGGAGAGACGACATCACCTGCTCATGTATCGCGAGTTTCTCTTCCTCGCTTGAACAATATATCGTAATCTCCTTATAACATTCTTTTTGTGAATTGGAGCCAAATCCTAATAGGTAGACACGTTCAGTGCCCTCCATTTTGACCCTCTCATATGTGAAATCATTAAGGGCACCCATTATGATGCCGCTTTTTGATCGAAAATAAAACTCTAACTCTAGAAATCGGGTAATTTCATCTGTAAACCAGAATAACTGGTATGTTATCATTAAGGGTGTGCTCAAGTTTGAGCATAACCTTATTCCAAAATCACTTGCACTTACTGGTGAAGCTTTGTTTCTCAAATTACTGTTCATCGATTACCTCCAATCGCTTGACATTTGATTAAAAATTACTTATCTTTACAGGCCCCTCGCCACAAAGCGAGTAATACTTAAGGTCCTCTTATACTTCCTCCTACAATTAATACTATACCTCTTAATATATCCTCTATTACACTTATATATATGACGAATCCTGTCACTATTCCAGTCATAATATGCATTAGAGGAGACTTGCTGATGTTTCTTAAGGCTAAGGGTCCTGTTACTGCCGGCCCTGAGGCCCAAAGTAGCCACAAGGTTAAGAACACCAACATAAAAAGCTTTCTCATACTTATACCTCGCTGATTATTGTTGATTTTCTGCTTTCACTGAGAAAACAGAGCATAGAATAGTAGAAGGAAACGAGGAAAGGAAAGTGAGAAAAGAGAAAAAGAAGAGGAGAAGAGGGTACTTACCAAGTATTAAGAGGGTGACTTGTCTTATCTTAACCTTAAACCTTAAGCTTATAACTGTCCCACAGTATTAGAGAGTGCCAATTTTTTTAGCAAAAATATAAGGG
>SPCL01000054.1 GCA_004525335.1 Thermodesulfobacteriales bacterium | reverse complement strand
AGCTCCCCATTTTCTTTTATTATAAACATCGGAAGGGCTTTATCTCCATAGAGTTCTTTAAAAGAATCATAGTTAAACTCACCCGTTAGAGGAGTCTTTTTTAATGATGCTCCTGAGGAAAATTTCTCGTCAAGATAAGAGTACGTTGCTTCAGATCCGAACAACAAGCGTCCGCGCAAGTGTTGCGGGATACTCTCCTCACTCTTAGCGCTGAACTTTGATATCTTATGTAGCTGATAAACCTGGGATCGTCCGAAATCCTCTATAAAATGAAGAGCGGCAAGTGAGTTTACCTCATCGTTCCGCGTTACAGCAATCAGCTTTCCTATACCATCGAGCCCGACCTCTTCAGAAAGATCTTCTATCAGGATGTTCTCATAGTATGCTTTTAAACCATCTTGACGTGCTGCAGATACGTTTGCCCAGTTAGAATCAACTAGCGTTACTTGAAAACCGTTCTCATGAAGAATTTTTGCAATTGACCTTGCCCAACTCTGAGCACCAACCATCAGAATGCCCTGAGGATTAGGTTTAGCGAGACCCAAACGCTTTGCCACTTGAAAGGCAGACAGTCCATAGATCGCGACAGTTCCGGTAATTACCAAAAATGTTATATCTACAATACGCTCTGCCTGTTCATAACCAGCTTGTTCTAATCTGAGTGCAAACACAGATGCTACAGCCGCCGCCACAATACCCCGGGGGGCCATCCATGAGAGGAACAGCTTTTCCTTCAAATGCAAGTCGCTGAAATATGTAGATATGAAAATACTAAGCGGCCGCACTACGACTATCATCAAGAAAAGGAATACAAAACCCTTAAAATTCAATACGTAATTTAACTCATCTAGAGTAAGGCGCGACGCAAGAATAATAAAAAGGCCTGAAATAAATAAGACACTCAAGTTCTCCTTGAACTCAACTATATGCCTAATACTTACCATCTTCTGGTTGGCAAGAGCAATCCCCATTAATGTAACGGACAGAAGGCCAGATTCGATCTGAATTACATTTGAGCAGACAAAGACAAAAACAACTATCATTAAAGTCACGGGGTTTTGAAGAAAATCAGGGACCCAATGCCTTCTGAGTATCAAAACAACTAATTGTGCTCCCGCAAGCCCGAGCACAGTTCCTATTATAAGAGTTTTAAAAATACTTACTACTACTAGTGCAGTAGCTTTCTCTAATCCTCCTGAGATTATAACTTCAAATACAAGCACCGCTAAAATGGCGCCTATCGGATCAATAATGATCCCCTCCCACTTAACAATAGAACCTACCCTTCCGGAGGGTCTTACATGCCTGAGCAGCGGTATAATCACCGTAGGGCCTGTAACTACTAGCACCGCTCCCAAAAGTACTGAAATTTGCAGTCCAAGCCCAAAGATAAGGTAGGAAGCTAATGAAGTTAACACCCACGAAACCAATACCCCGACAGTAACCATGTTTCTTATTACTGAGGTGACCTCTCTGACTTCTGAGAACTTGAGGCTTAACCCCCCCTCAAATAAAATTATTGCCACCAACACAGATACTAGAGGAAGCAGCAAATCTCCAAAAATCTCGTTTGGGTTTAGAAAACCAGTAGCGGGACCCGCTATAAAACCGAAAATCAGTAATAGTAAAATTGCAGGCAGACTTATGCGCCAAGCTAGCCACTGCGCTCCAATGCCTAGTACGATGATTGCTGCTAAACCTACTAATAAGTGCTCAGACATATTTTTCTTCCGTAATTCACAATTAATAAGACTGAATGTTTATTATTTGATGATAAGTTACCAGATGAATAACAATTTCACAGAATTGAGCAAACTCAAAGCCTTAGTTTAACTAATTCAGATCTCTATAATAACGGATAATTTCTGATAGTTATAGACATTCAGGTTGCAAATTAATTCCCTATCTAAAAACTACAGGTAAATTCATTCAAAAACTCGAACGCAAATTATTACAAAAGGACGGTTACTCAACAAGAAATGTCAGAGCATGAAATAAACAAAGTATACAAACTACATCATATTGTTGTGTTGGGCGGCGGGTTTGGCGGCCTTTATGCAGCGAAGATACTCTCTGAAGGGAAGGTTAAAGTTACAGTAATCGATAAGCGGAACTTTCACCTGTTTCAGCCCCTTTTATACCAAGTAGCCGCCGGTTGGTTATCCCCAGGGGATATTGCCTCTCCGCTGCGTGTAGTTTTAAATAAGTATAAAAACACCTACGTGCTTAAAGCTGAGGTAACCGATATTCTTCCACAAGAAAAAAAGGTTATCTTCAGAGACGGGGATATAACCTATGACACTCTAATAGTCGCTACAGGATCGTACCACCATTACTTTGGACATGACAGCTGGGCACAGACCGCTCCGGGATTAAAAACAGTTGAGGACGCTCTTGAGATGCGGAGAAAAATACTTCTGTCTTTTGAAGCCGCAGAGAGAGAAACCGATCCAGAAAAACAAAAAGAGTGGATGACTTTCTTGATCATAGGAGCAGGCCCTACAGGGGTTGAGCTTGCAGGCACTATTGGAGAGCTCACGCGCACTACATTAAAAGATGATTTCAGAAATATTAATACCGAAGATGCTAAAATTATTTTAGTCGAGGGCCTAGATCAAGTCCTACCAACCTATCCTAAAAAATTGTCAGAAAAAGCTGATAAGTTTCTTAAAAAACTTGGGGTAACTATTAAAGTAAATACAATGGTTACCGATATAAATGGCAGCAACGCTATAATAAGCAGAAATGGGAACAGCGAAACAATACAATCAAGAACAATCCTATGGACTGCCGGAGTTAAAGCCTCCTCTCTAGGAAAAGCTTTATCTAAGAATACCGGCGCAGAGCTTGATAAGAGCGGCAGGGTTGTAGTTAATCCTGATCTGAGCGTTCCTGGGCACCCTAATATATTTATTGTTGGAGACCTTGCCCATTTGTCACTCGAAGGACAAGAGCCATTACCAGGAGTAGCAACAGTTGCAATGCAGGAAGGCAAATATGTAGCTAAACTGATACTAAACAGATTAAAAGGTAAAGAGACAAAACCATTTAAGTATGAAGAGAAAGGCAATTTAGCGGTAATAGGAACGAACTCAGCTGTAGCAGATTTGGGGAAGTTTCAATTCGCAGGCTTTTTCGCTTGGCTTGTTTGGGCATTTGTTCACATCAGATACCTAATTGAATTCGACAGTAAAGTAATAGTGCTTTTCAGGTGGTCTTGGAACTACTTCACCAGAAAAAGGGGCGTTAGACTAATTACAGGTGAGGATCCATTTCCACTTGTAGATTCGAAAAAGAAATGAATAATAAGTACTATTAAGCCAATAAGGATATCAACTTAAGCAAGATCAATGAAGTTGACTTTAGCAACTCGTATTGGTACTGTATACTGAGAGGTATAAATTATGATTGGTGGACTTGGCGTTTGGGAATTATTAATAATCTTAGGGATTCTGCTGCTGGTTTTTGGTCCTAGCAGGCTCGGAGATCTTGGCTCTTCTTTGGGAAAAGGGATAAAAGGTTTTAGGAAATCGATCAAAGATGACGAAATTGATGTAACCCCTGAAAAAGACAACTCTAAAAAAATTCAGGACACTGACCTCGACAAATCTGAAACCACTTCTAAAAACATAGAAAAAGTTCAATAAGCACAACACTCTCGGGCATTGGACTTTTACACTTCATAAGCTTAAATTAATAAGCGTTACCAATAAGCGAGTTTAATTACTCATTCAAGAGCCCCCCTTTACAGACGAAGAACCTACAGACTTATTCCTTTTGTATTCTGATTTAAAAATTAAGAGTTGCAATATTTAAGAAGATAAAACTTATATCTTGTATGCTCATTAAAACTAAGACCAATCTCCCATATGCTTATTCTCAAACGGACATTTGCCGAGCCTTACATGCTCTTCAAATTCATGACGGAATTTCTTGACAATGGACTCAATAGGCATAGCACAGCCATCAGCTAATGCGCATATGGTAGTACCTCTCATCTGGGAGCAGGCATCTAACAAAGTATCTATGTACTCCATCTTCCCCTTACCTTGCTCTATCATGGTCAGCATTTTTTCAAGCCACCAGGTCCCTTCTCTACACTGCACACATTGACCGCAGGACTCATCTCTATAAAAATGAGCTAGATTTTGAGCAACTCTAACCATACAAGCACTCTCATCCATAACGGTAACACCGGCTGTGCCTAACATAGAGCCTGCCTCTGCCAGTGAGTCAAAATCAAGAGTGATGTCGAGTTCATCAGCCGTAAGTAGAGGCGCAGAAGAGCCGCCTGGAGATATCGCCTTTACTTTTCTTCCGTTAGGTATCCCTCCACCATATTCTTCGATCAAATCCCTGGCAGTAATGCCCAAGGGTATTTCATAAAGCCCCGGCTTATTTATATCGCCACATAGTCCGTAGATTTTGGTTCCTGTGTTCTTTGGAACCCCTATTTCTGAAAACCATTGGTGGCCTTTATTAATTATGTGAGGAACGCAGGCAAGAGTCTCTACATTGTTAATAATAGTTGGACATCCAAAAAGGCCAATCTGTGCTGGGAAAGGGGGTTTTGGCCTAGGTTCGCCGTTTTTCCCTTCAATCGATTCTAAAAGCCCTGTCTCTTCACCGCAAATATATGCCCCAGCTCCTCTGAACAATACAATGTCCAGATCAAACCCTGAGTTAAGTATGTTTTCCCCTAGATAGCCCTCGTCATATGCTTCTTTTATTGCTCCCTCTATAATACTAGCTCCGTAGGGCATCTCACCTCTGATATATACATATGCTTTGTGGGAGTTAATTGTATAGCAAGCTATCATAATTCCTTCTAACATCTGATGGGGATCTTGCTCTAGTATTTCTCTATCTTTAAAACTTCCTGGTTCACTTTCATCAGCATTACAGCATAGATAAATAGGCTTTTTAGAATCCCTTTGTATAAAACTCCATTTTACTCCTGTAGGAAACCCAGCTCCACCCCTACCCCTGAGACCCGCTTTTTTAATTTCATCTATTATATCGTCGGGATCCATCTTCAGCGCTTTACCAAGCGCAGTGTATCCATCCCTGGACTTGTAAGACTCTATAGTATGAGAATCTTTTATACCCACATAATTTCGTATTATTCTCAGTTCCGGCATTTATTCCCTCTGGTTAATTGTTAATATAGATTTAAGCTATAAATCATAGGTCTCTTATTTTAAATGGCTTTACTAAAGCTTGGCAAGTTATTAGATAAAATAATGCCTGTTCTTGTGCTATCTGTATATAATTAACTAAATGAAAAATGGCTGACTTTTACTCTGATTCGATAATTTTTCAATTTAATCTACAAAGTTTTATAAACATCGAACAATCTAAATTAGAATATTAGAAAAATGAGAAGAGCACCAAATAGAGGGCAAGTTTGACTGGCACAAGAATGTTGTAGTTCAAATCTTAAAGAGCCCAAACTTAAGAAAAGTGCTTCTTTGGAAAAGTATAAATAGCGCAAGAGAAAAGATAGCTCTCTAAATTCTTGATTAGACACTATTTCTATATCCCAAACTAATTCTATATCCCAAACTAACCCACTTAAAAGTTGAGCTTAAAAATCATTCACTACGTGTTCTGCGAATGCCATTGAGCAAGTAAACGCCGGCGAGATTGCGTTTAGTATATGAAGAGAATTGCCATCCTTGAGCACAATAAAATCCATAACTAACTTCTTGCTTTTCCAGTCTACAAGCTGAGGTCGTATCCCAACTTTAGGTGTATCCTCGATATCTTCAATTTTGAGTTCCGGCACTAACTTTTTGGCCTCAGAAAGCATATATTTCGTGAAACACTTTTTAGTTTCGCTCTTTGCTGCAGTTCTGAACCCCTCGTTTACAAAAAAGAGCAGAACATCTCTTCCTAAAATAGACAATGATTCCAATGAAAGATCATCAAAAAAGCCGTATTCCTCGCGGCCAAAAGCAGGTATTGCTGTAGGGCCGATGTATACATTGCCGTCATATGCTCTTGTGAAATGGACTCCTAGAAATGGGTTTCTTAAATCAGGGACAGGATAGATGTTTCCTCTAACCAAATAATCCCGGTTTTTCACGAGCTTTTTATAAGTGCCTTTAAAAGGCAACACCTTATACTGTGTGCCTACTCCAAAAGTGTGTGCTATCTTGTCCGCAAAAGTTCCGGCAGCGTTTATAAAATTGCTAAAAATTATTGATCCGCGATTTGTAGTTGCCGTAGTATTACCAATTACACCTGTGAATAAATTTCCTAGGACAAATCTTACATTCCCCGAACTCTCTAGATCTTCTTTAATTGAAAGTAAAATTTGGTTTGGATTAAACACAGCGGTGTCGGGTGAATAAAGAGCTTTCTCTGATCGCACAGCATATGGCTCAAGCTCTAAGAGCTCTTGAGTATCTATTATTTCTGATCGGGCACCGCTTTGATCAGCCCTACTCTTAAGTTCATATAGAGAATCTATTCTGTTATCATCTGTAACGATTACCTTGCCGTTGTGCTGTAGAGTTAACTCTTTGTCCCAGCAGTATTCCTTAATAAGCTGGTTGCCTCTTACGCAAAATTTGGCTTTATATGTACCAGGAGAGTAGTAAATACCCGCATGCAATACACCGCTGTTCCTCCCGCTAGCATGAGCACCCAGAGAGTTTTCTTTTTCAACAATTACAATATCATCGACTCCCTTTTTCAAGAGCTCTCTTGCAATTGTTAACCCCGTTATACCCCCGCCTACTATTAGCGTGTGGCAGCTTAGTTGCATAACCAATAACCTATCATTAGAAGTAGAGCTTGTAATTAGTCTTTAAAATTGGATAGCCAGTTGATTAGAGTATCTACTGTCGCTGTTGGGTTTTCCATACAGTCATGCCTTGCCTTCGGAATAAAACTCAGTTGCACATTTTCATTTCCGGCGTTCCTCATAATCTCAACTAAACTCTCGGGTTCCTCGTGGCCTACGATGTAATCCTCATCCCCGTGGATAAAGAGAGTCGGCAATTTGACTCCGGAGATTATTTCCTCTGTTTTGGCATTGTAAGCCTCCGGGCCTCTCATAAACCACCATGTTCTATAGGTGAATAGTTCCACATCTTCGGGATCAAAGGTTGGCCCCGTTGCTCGGTAAATAATAAACACCCTGTCATTTTGGGTAGTAACAGGATCGGGTCTTAGAACTTTTTTTGCTATCTCATAAATATGGTCGTATGAAGGAACACTGTTCCATTTTTCAAGCCTTCTTTTATTGGAGCGCGGAAGAGAAGAAGAGCAACCTTCTAAAATAAGACCTTTTACATTTGGATGAGAATTATTTACTGCATAATACACACTGATATTAGCTCCTAAACTCCACCCTAATATTATTATTTTACGGAAACCTTCTTTAACCAACACGTCAACAGCGGCCTCAACATCCATTATGGATTCATCAAATATAGCTCCGCCAAACATCTGCCCGGTAAACGCCATCCTGGAGTTTATTAAAAATGAACTAATACCATTTTCTTCTAACGCATTAGGCAATAACCTAGGGGTACCTCTGGCGAGAAAGTGTCCTAAGACCCCGTGTACGAGTAGTACAATCGGAGTATTATATAAGTCTTCTTCCCTATTAAACTCACCTGCAACTAAAAGTGCATTAATAAGAAAGCCGTCTTCTGCTGGGAAACTTAAAAGTCTTCTTTGTCTGGAAACCATTTCAGATAGTGTCTTCTATTAGTTAAAGCTTAAACCTTCTGTCGAGCCATCTTACAATAATATCACCTAGCTCTTCTTCTTTCTCTTCAAATTTATGTCCGGCATTAACGTAGAATGCTGAAACATCTTTATTCCCAGCATCTAGCGCAACCTGTGCAAGATCGTGCGTCTCTTCAGGTTTCACAATTTGATCATACCACCCTTGAATAAGTAATATAGGAACTTTTATTTCTGCGATTTGCTTATATCCCATTGCAGTATCGGCTTCCGGGCCCGCGAGATACCACCAGGTCCTATAGGTATATATTTCAGTATGTTCAGGACGGTAAGAATCACCCCTGGCTTTATAAATTAAGATTGTACGGTCATGCCCCGTACCTTCTCTGCCCGGTTTAATTATTTCCTTAGCCTCTTCAAGAACTTCATCATACGAGGGCTCACTGCCCAAGCTGTTCCATCTGCGGCGGATTGAATCGGGCATGGAATATGGTGCGGCTAATGTAATTACGCCCTTTAGATGAGGGAAATTCTTGGCGTCTTTTCTAAGAGCCGCGTATCTAAGAACGATGCTTGTACCCAAACTATAGCCGGAAAGTATAATATTCTTATAGCCAAGCTCCTCCAGGTATTCAACAACTCTATCAATCTGTGGAATAGTGTCGTTTAAAATTCCGTAGCCGAAAAATAGCCCAAAATTTGCCATACGGGTATTTATGGCTAGTGATGAATAACCGCCTTCTGCGAGTATTGGGGGCAAAAAGCGTTGACTGCCGTCCAAAAAGTTTCCAAGAAAACCATGCACATGGATGATAACAGTATCATTTTTCTTATCATCTTCATCGTGGATAGTACTGTTGTAGTAGAGCCCGTCTATCTTGCTCTTTCCGAAGGGTATAGAGACTAATTCCTGCTCCATATACTTTGTAGAATTATTATCTTTCATTGAAGTTTTCGTATTAATATTGGATTTGTGAAATCTTTAATAGATTACCCAATTACAACGACAAACATATAAAAAGAATTCAGATCTAGCAATTAAAGTGCGTAGCTTCCGCAATCTAATCAAAAAATGACCCTGGATCGTTTATAACATTATCCGCATAAACTTTCGCATCCATCCACTTTGCGGATTTGCCTAATTCAACAGTTTTCTTTGATACCGCAGCATGAGCAGTTATTAGCTCAGTTTTAGGATCCCAGATAATTTGCCAATTATCATCCTTGATCCCTCTGACCCAACCGAACGGAAATGTTCCGACATCACCCAATTTGAAGACTCCTTTAGCTTGATTGTGCTATAGATTTTATTGGATATTTTGAAAAGCTCAACTCTATTAGATTAAAAATAATTTTTTGCCGGCAGTATTTATCTTTACTACACCAGAGAATCTACCTAACATCAGTTGCTTAATCCCTATCGCAAACAAAACTGTATTCAAAATAAGCACCTAATTAGTACCCTTTGCGAAATTTTGATTGTATCGAGATTCTTATCAATTATCCTGTTGCATTATATAGTGAAGAAAATTTGCAAAAAAGGTGCAGAACGAACTTATGCGAAAAACAATTATTGCTCTCGGGACAATTTTTGTATTATTTATTATAATCTTTGTGCTTGCTGTACTGAACCTAAACTTTTTCATAAATAGCAACAAGGATCTTTTCGTATCTCAAATCGAACAATCCCTGGGCAGGAAAATTACAGTCGGAGAAATAAATACCGGATTTAGCGATGGACTTGGGATACGTCTTAAGAATGCCTCTGTAGGTGATGACAAATCTTTTTCAGACAGTGAATTTATAAGCGCCTCAGATATACAGATCAATGTAGAAATTATCCCTCTACTAAGCAAAAAAATTAATATCACTAAGCTAATTCTCAATAGACCTCTGATAAATATAATTAAAAATAAAGGAGGCAAGTACAATTTTGAGTCTATAGGCTCAGACTTGAAATCTAACAAAAAAGAAAATAAATCTGATACTTCTAATAAAGCCAGCGGACCTCCGCTCTTTGCATCTAGTATTGTTATTAAACAGGGTCAAATTAATTACTTAGATGAAAAAAGTGAGACAGAATTTCAAATACAGAAAACAAATCTAGGAATAAAGGATTTAGGTTTTGACAAGAAAGTTCTTGTGAATCTAGAAGCTGCTATTTTAGCAAGTGAGCCTAACATAAAGATAGGTGGCATATTTGGACCAGTTACTTCTGAATTAAGTTTTTCAAAGATGCCTGCAAAAGGCAACCTAGAGATAACAGAGCTCGACATCAATACGCTAAAGAAATTTCTACCTATAATTAAAGAATATATACCTCTGGGTCTTGATATATCAGGCCCTCTGAACGCAAAATTAAAGTTCTCGGGCGCCTTGGACTCAATAACGCTCACGAATATAAAAATGAATGCTTCTGTGTTCGGCGCTACCGTGCCGAACTTCGAACTTTCAGGCAGCATTGGTCCGATTGGGGAAAACAGAAAGAATTTTTCACTGGATACACAATTTAGCCTCCAAAATGCAAATCTTAGCAAACTAAGAAATTTCTCATTAATAAAAGACTCATTAGATAATAGCTTATCAACTCAAGGCACACTGGATTTTAGTGGAAAGATAAGCGGCACACCAGAGAATTTAGAATTTAGCGCGGTCAGATTAGATGCAACCGCTAGCCGTCTTGCCGTTATAGGAAAATTTCTCAAACCAAAGAACGCTCCCTTTGTAATTACCGGGGGAGGAAAGATTTCTAATTCAGTGATCGAATTAAAAAGCTCAGAAATAAAATTAGATACCTTAAAACTAAATGCAAGCGGAAAAATTCACCGAGGCACTACAAATCTGATAAACCTTTTAGTGCGTTCTAATAAAATAGATTTAGCAAATATGAGAGAAACATTCCCCTCTATAAAGGAATACAATCCAAGCGGGCGGGTGGAACTACTTCAGACCAACCTAACAGGAGAATTGGGAAAAGGACAAGTGCCGCAAATAAATGGTTCTCTACTATTAACAGATGTAACCATATATCCTCCATCCTTTCCCAAACCCATAAGCAACATAAATACAAAAGTTAATTTCACGGGCAAATCGGCCAACATTAAGGATATGTCTCTTAATCTAGGAAAATCTAATTTAAACATTTCTTCAAAAATCGACAATTTCTCACCCCTAGTACTAAGCTATACGGTTACCTCAGCAGAGCTTCATCTATCTGATATAAGCAAAGAAAAATCACAAACCGACAAATCAGAAGTAATAAAACAGCTCGTCTGTGAAGGTAAAGTCTCAAAGAAATTTGACTCTATGACAGTAAAGGGAAATTTATCATCATCTGAGGCGAAACTATCTGATTATGAATTACAGGATATTAAAACCAATTTCAATCTGATAGGTGAAACATTAAAGATCGAAGACTTCAGTCTAAAAGCATATGAAGGAGTTCTAAAAGGAAAGGCAAGCTATAGCCTTGGTCAGGATTCTGATTTCTCTATTATATCTAATGTGCGTGGACTAAATTTAAACAACTTCTTAAGCTCATTAAATTCGGAGGATGCAGAGAAAATCAAAGGCAAAGCGAATCTTGATATAAACATATTCGGCAGTGGGGATAATTGGAACGAAATCAAAACCTCTTTAAAAGGCACCGCAAAAACTGAAATAATCGACGGTGCAGTTTTAGATGTTAATTTAACTGATGATGTATTAAAAGGAGTTACTGGGGTCCCGGGGTTAAGTTTTTTAATTTCACCAGATACTAAGGATAAATACCCCCAGATTTTTACTGCACAGGACACAGAATTCGATGAATTCAAATCCTCATTTATAATTGAAAATGGCAAAATGGAGACAAGAGATCTCAAGATCTCCTCCAAAGATTATTCAATTAAAGCAAAGGGATGGATGAACCTTGACGGCAAGCTAGATCTCAAATCCAGACTCCTTCTATCTCCGGAATTTTCAAAAGATTTAAGGACTGACATGCCTGATTTGAAGTATATAACCAATAGCAACAACCAAGTTGAAATCCCCTTTGCAATCACAGGAACACTTCCTAAAGCAAAAGCCAAGCCTGATATTCCCTATTTAGCCAAGCTAGTTCAGAAGGCTGGTATACGAAGTGTAATCGATGAACTTACTTCAGATCCCGATGAGCATCAAGAGCAAAATGAAGAGATAGAGACACAACCTTCACCAAAGAAGAAAAAGAAGCGTCTGGACAAAAAGATTTTTGATGATATAAAAGATCTGTTTTAAGAGCACAAAATCCAGAACACATCCTTAATTTACAACTAGTTATCGTAATTTATAATTAGTTGTTCTTAATTCAACACTAGGGAGCAGTAAAATGAAAAAATTAATACTTACAACAATCTTGACGATAATTTTCATGGCTCAATTTCCATTATTATCAAATGCTCAGCTTGAAGAAACTTATGAAGCTCATGGAGGACTTAACACATTTAAAGAGTTTAATGTTGTTGAATACGATATGAAAGACTTACCGTTTAGCCCGGTTGGAATTCTAAATGATCATCAGCTAATTGACCTCAACTCACGCCGCATCTTGATTACAAGCGATACTTATAAAATTGGTTTTGACGGCAGTGAAGCTTGGATTACTCCTAACATGGAAGCCTTAGGAATACCGCCTAGGTTTTATTCTTCCACCCCATTTTATTTCTTCGGACTTCCTTTTCTTTTT
>SPCL01000227.1 GCA_004525335.1 Thermodesulfobacteriales bacterium | reverse complement strand
TTAGATATCTTTCCAATTTTTATCCACTTCTTTTTCCTATTAACACTGAATACAGCATAGTAACTATTATGTTTGAATACTAATGAAGCCATCAGTCTTTGCCTCCTGCGTGAGATTCACAGTAGGCATGAATTAAAGTGTATTGGTTAGACAGGGAGTAGACATCGTATTTTGTCGTGTAGTAAAAGCGGGCGTAACTACCAGTAATCATTGGAGTTGACGTGGAAAATCGGCCATCGGCTCCTTCACAGTTCATGAACGGATTAAGGTCCGCGATTGAAGATTCACTTGAAGTCGATGCCGATGCAGTAATTAATTCTATTAAAAAAGAAGCCAAAGAAATTGAGGAGTCCAACTCTTCTTCAATTGTAGACGCTCCTTCACATGGGCATCTCGAGCTTTGCTCAAACGTTATGTCTGCTTATAACAACTTGCTGCCTGTTATAGGTGATAAAGATTCCACTCTTGAGTTTATATCCAAAGCTATGATTAATGGGGTAAACAATTTAAGCATGAGGACTTCTCTATCATTGATTTTAGATGCTTGCAAAAATAATCCCGACCGTCTTAAAGAAATCTTCAGCTGGCTTATGGATCAGTATGGCGCAACATTCAGCTGGGCCGCTCCACATCAAGAAACAGAAGATGAAGATAGTTTTTCGATTGAAATTCAGAAGTGCTATTACTTTAATTTCTTCTCATCTCATAACGCTGCCTTTTTGACGCCTATACTTTGTCAACTTGATTCAATATGGTTCAAGATGGTTGATCCTCAAAAACATGGATTCATATTTGACAAATCTCGTTACCAAACCCAGGGCTACGGCGCTCCAAAGTGTGTATTCCCGATTGTAATGACAAAGAAAAAATCTTAATTCCTAAGCTTATCAATGAAAAATAATATGGGCGCCTATTAACGAAAGCGCTAATATTATTCCGAAATGCAGCACACTTCTATGAGAGACTTCGAAAAAGCGGTCTCCCGGGAGCCGGAATCCGTACTTAATTACCGTCGGCACTGCAATTATTAAAAAGCAAATAACTATTACCCAAGTTGTTCTCACAAAATAATTAAGCTCAGGCAGCCCAATTTGGAAAATGTAAGTCAGAACTACACTGAACAGCATCGTAAAAAGTACTAGTCTACGATTAGGTGCGTATAGGAACATTGCCGACATTATTATTATTACAAAACTGATTTTAATGTAATAGGACATAGAGTTAAACCAGTGGGTGAGTGGGAACTCAGGATTCCCGAACTTTACGTAAATCACAATAAAAGCGAATAGGGTCCCGGTTATAAAAGATACCATTATCGAATACCTGCCTGCTTTTACCATCTGCGTCTCAGTTGCTCGAGGGTTCAGATATCTCTTGTATATGTCAATTGACCACAGGGTCGATACGGAGTTGTAAATTGAATCTAGTGTGCTCATGAGTGATGCAAATAATCCAGTGAGTATTAGCCCACTTACACCCACAGGAAGAAAATCGTTCACGAGTGTCAAATAGGTTAGATCAGGATCTTTAAGCGGGTTGTCTTTTAATATGCCGGCCAGTGCGATTCCAGGGACAATGATTATAAGCGCCATCACATACTTCAGTACTCCTCCAACCAGAAGACCGATCTGCGCCTGTTTCAAATCTTCTGCTGCAAGAGCTCTTTGTAAAATCACCTGGTTTGCTCCCCAGTAATTCAGATTCAATAGCAGCATTCCAAAAATTCCAATCCAGGGTAGGGTCTCATGGTCGCTTGGGAGGTGTAAGTGCATTAAGTCCCCGGTTGTGTTCCAAAGCTCTGACCAGCCGCCGAGGTGATGAATTGCAACAAATAATATGACGAATCCGCCTAAGACTAATAGGCAAAACTGTACTACATCTGTTCTCACAACGGCTCTTAAACCACCCATATAAGTGTAGGCAGCGGAAAAAGCCCCGGTAAAAATTATTAAAATTCCAAGCCTTACTGGAACGCTTAGGCCAATAGAATCAAATAACTCTCCAAAAACTCCATTGGCGGCATAGGCTGCCCAAAAAAGTGCAGTTCCAAGATACATAAACGAATAAAGAACAATCATAAAGATCGAGTAGGTTAGGGCGACTTTCGGTCCAAGCCTAGCTTCAAAGAACTGCGTGATTGTAAATACCTTCATCCTGAGGTATATCGGTACGAACACAAATGCTGCGATAAGAATTCCAAAGATCGCATTTATCTCAAGATTCGCCTGAGCAAGCCCGAATACATATGCAGAGCCTGCCATTGCGATGAAGTGATTGGCTTGTATGTTCGTAGCTATAGTGGAAACTGCTATATATGGCCACTTAAGTGATCTCGAACTTAAAAAGTATTCCTCTACACCGACATCAGACTTTGCTCTGCTCCATATGCCTATAATCATTATTACGACAAAGTAAGTAAGTATTATGGCTAGATCAATAATCATTTCTGTTTTACAATTAACCTAAGATGAGTTTGTGATTTGATTTAAGAACTAAATTGTATTTAGATTGCATCACATGTACAAGTCTCTTAAAGATTGCTAATGCAAATTAGCATAGTGCATGTACTGTGTTTCTATATTATGATTGTAGCTGTGAGTGCTGTAAGGTAAGGTTGTAATAACCGGATTGTGAAGGGAGATAAGATGAAAATACTATGGACACTCGTAATTTTAGTTTCATTTACACTTAGCGCAATTTGTAAGGATGCTTTGTCAGAAACGGATGTTGCAGAACTACAAGAGGCGGGATCTAACGAAGATATATTAAAGGAAGCTAATAAGAGCTTCACCTATAACTCAAAACCTATACATCCTGGTTGTGTGGAGCAGTTTATGGTTAATTTAGCTGATTCAGGTCCTCCTATCGTTAGAGCAGTTGATGTTGAATCGTGTGTTTCAAGTAATGAATTCTTTATGGATTATAAGGTCTCGGAAGATGGATACATAGGATATGAATATGAGGATGCA
>SPCL01000141.1 GCA_004525335.1 Thermodesulfobacteriales bacterium | reverse complement strand
TACCTTTTTAATAATAGCATCCTTATTTACTTTATCAGGGCTGAGCCGCATTACAGCACCGACTTCTGGCTTATGGCATTTGGTACAGTTAAGATTGAATATTTCTTCCCCGCTAATGGTATCTGGCGGCGTGTAATTATCGGTTTTTGAACAACCAGCTATAGAAATAAGTGTACAACAAACTAATATTAAAGATATTTTTGTCATTTTTATGGGTCTTTTATGTTATCCGATAATTAAAAACTTAGAAGGTTCTCTTATCAGTCTTTAGGGATAAAATGATGTATCCTGAACTTATAATAATATCATAGATTCTTCTTGCATTACCCTGTTGGTGCTCATACGGACTGTGTCCGAATTTTTTCAACATGTAGTGGAAGATAGTGACAGGAGCTTATGGTAAAGCCATCTAATGAAATTCATAAACACAGAATCGGTCATTGGCCTCCTTGCTTAATAAATATAATGGTAGCCTTCAAAAGGGCGGCATTATAAGGATTGATGAAAAGAAGTCTTGGTCAGGGGCCAGCTCACTAGAGTTCGTATGGACTATTACGTAGAACTCGCGTTCCTAGAACTTGTACGATAATTTCCTAAATTATGTTAAAGTTTTCTTTCTTTTTATAAAAATGTAAAAAATCAATCATGGACATGTACGAATCTGAGCACACCAAATTTATGCGGGAGCTCTTTAAAAAAAACCCGGGGTTAGCTGAGAAACAGAAAGAAGCGCGCGCTATTTGGTGGGACAAAAAGTTGGACAAGGATGAACGTAAACGGTTCAAAGAATCAAAAATACCACAGAGTGCTTACGTTTACTTCGGGCAGAAATAGTAAAACACGCGATTTTTTGAGAAAAAAATATGAAGGCATCTTGTATATTGATTAACAATTCACGATGCCTTTTTAGGTGAATTAATTGCTCAAGGTTCACTCTGATTCTATTTCCTGATGTTTCGTGAGATTCTTTATTCTAGTTCTGGTGGGACCTGATTCAGAACGATGTCTCGGCATCTCCAAGTTCTTTCTTTATGTATTTTACACACACAAGATGTAGTTATCGAGTAGGGGTATCGTTTGACAGTGTCACGACTTTGGCTTCAAAGGATATATTCTTGGTTCGATTACAAAGTAAAGTTTCTACTCTTATTGAATTCGCTAATTCTTCTTGGTCCACTAAAGTTCTTATTTCTTAATGACGTAACATAGGATTAGTATCTAATATACTTTTCTGTTTAAGTCATGGCTCCTATATATGGTAGATTTTCCAAAGCCACGCATTCCTACGTCACCAGTTTTATCACTCGCATCGTTCAGTAGTGATAAGCATCAGCACGTTCCTTCTATACTTGATGTGGGACAAGTAAAGTTTGTTACAAGCGGTAGAGCGTCGATTGCACTAGCTCTCCGACAAATGAAAATCGGAAAGAATGACAAAGTACTGTTACCAGCCTATCACTGTATAGCTATGGTGGAGCCAGTAATAGAAGAAAATTGTGTGCCAGTATTTTATAAAATCAATTCGGATACCTCTGTTGACCTTGAAGATATTCATGCGCGGCTTGATAACTCTACAAAATTACTTATAGTGGTAAATTACTTCGGATTTCCTCAGAACCTATCAAAAATACGTATTTTTTGTGATGAAAACAACATATTGTTGCTGGAAGATTGCGCCCATTCTTTTTTTGGGGAATATGACGGAAGAGCGCTAGGGTCATTTGGTGATTATGCCATTGCTAGTACAGTGAAATTTTTTCCTATTTATGAGGGCGGACTCCTCGTTTCTTCGCGCCATTCTATTTCTTCTTTACATTTAGAGTCAGCTGGGGCGGGCTTCGAAATGAAGGCTGCTCTAAATGCACTAGAAAAAGGGTTTGAATATGGCCGACTGAGACTTCTCCAAAAATTAATTTATCTACCAATATTGCTCAAGAACTTTATTTGGGGACACATAAAAAAAAGAGTTTCTTCGAAAAATATTGATTTTGGGCCTGGGTCCTCAAATGGGGGCCCCGAGATTGAGGAAAAATGGATCAATAAGGAATCCTCATTTTTTTCCAGATATATGATCAAGAGAGCTTCCCAAACGCAAATCGTTACAAGACGACGCGAAAATTATCTTGCCTTGTTTAATGCCCTAACAGGGCTACCGGGGTGCCATCCTTTATTTTCTGGCTTGGCTGATGGTGTTGTTCCTTACGTATTTCCATTATTTGTAGAGGATCCTGAAAAAAATTTCGGCACCTTAAAAAATCTAGGCATACCAATAATCCGTTTTGGAGAGTTCTTGTGGCAAAGTATGGAAACAAATATTTGCCCTGTCAGTACCAGCTTATCGAAACGAGTATTCCAGTTTCCTTGTCATCAGGAATTAACGCCAGCAGAGCTAAGCTGGATGATTAAAGAAATAAGGGGGGTGTTTTTATCAAATGGGCCCGTCGAATAATGAGCTGGAAAGTATACCCCATCAGCGAATTTAAGAATCATCAGGATCGCTGGCAAAAACTTAACCAAGAAAGCACCGGCTCACCATTGCTCGAATTGGCATTTATTACTCCTATGCTTCACGCATTTAGTAATGGTAAAGAAATCCTTGTTTGTTATGAAAGTAATAATACGCTGCTAGCGATGGCAATACTCTGCTCAAACGGCTTGGGAAGATGGACAACTTTTCAGCCATCAGATGCACCGATTGGAGCCTGGATCCATTGTGCTACTGCAGATTTGTCCATGCTACTTTCCACTTTGATTAAGAAATTGCCCGGATATCCACTGATTGTCGGAGTTACGCAACAAGACCCAGATTTAGTGCCGCGCCCGCAGAATCAAGGTACCTTGAAAACAATAGACTATATTAGGACAGCAAGAATTTCGTTACTAGGGGATTTTGAATCTTACTGGCAGGCGCGGGGTAAAAATTTGCGTCAGAACATGCAAAAACAAAGAAACAGACTCGAAAAAAATATAGTGACTACGCGCTTACAGATAAGTACAAAGACAGGAGAGGTTGAGCAGGCGGTTATCGATTATGGAAAAATTGAAGGCGCTAGTTGGAAAGCAAAGCATGGAACAGCAATTCACCCAGCAAATATACAGGGCAAGTTCTATCTGAATATGCTTGAAAATTTTTGTCGGCAAGGTGCTGGCTGCATATACCGTTATTGGTATAATGACAAAATTGTTGCTATGGATCTTTGTATTGAAGGCAATGGTAGTTTCATTATCCTGAAGACTACCTATGACGAAAATATTAGCGATAAAACCTCGCCAGCTTTATTAATGCGACAGGAAATATTTGAACAGCTGTTTAACGAAAGTAAGTTAAAAAGAATTGAGTTCTATGGAAGGGCGATGGAGTGGCACACAAGGTGGAGCGATGAGTTGCGCACCATGTATCATATTAATAAATATAAGTGGATGCCGCTATTGATGTTACATGACATTGTCAGAAAATCCGCTGCAACAAGCAATCAAGGCAAATAAAGAAATATTTTTGTTTTATTATGTGGCGCAGTAAAAATATAGATCATTTAAGAGATGCTTTAGTTTGGAAAAGGAATATGTAAGAGTACCTTAATAAATGAGCCTTGAGCATAACCTATATAAAGGCACATATAATCTCTTGGCTTTTTTGGATATTCATACTCGGATACTAGTTAGTTAAAACCTGGTTCATTCAGGGAACTACTTTACTCAGGAGTCTAAGTCTTTTTAGAGTCATCGTTATACGTTCTTTAGCAAACGTAATATTAGAAATTACCACTCTACTATGCAACTACAATGGAGTAATTATGCAGAAACTTGATGAAGTAAGAGACATTCTGTCCGCTATACTCAGTCTTGGTGAGCGGAAGAATCTTCTAAAAGAAGACTCCAGCTTGCTAGGAAGCGTTCCAGAATTAGATTCGATGGCTGTTGTTAATGTGATTACAGCTTTGGAAGAACACTTTGACATCGTGGTTGACGACGATGAAATTAGCGCCAAGACTTTTGAGACACTTGGTAGCCTTACCTGCTTTATTGAGCAGAAATTATCTGAATGAAGAGATCCTCCAGCAATCCTCCCGCCGAACCTTTTTTCTTGAAAACAGAGCTTGGGGATCGTTTTTGTCTTTACCATGCCCCACATCCGAACAAGGAGCGTTGTGGGGCATTCATTTATGTGCATCCTTTTTGCGAGGAAATGAATAAGTCTAGGCGTATGGTTGCATTGCAGGCAAGAGCATTTGCTGCCATGGGATTTGGTGTGTTACAGATGGATCTATTTGGTTGTGGAGATAGTGGGGGTGAATTTGGAGATGCACGTTGGGAAATCTGGAAGCAAGACCTAGGTGTTGCGAGAAGTTGGCTTGAAAATCGTGTTACTACTCCAATTGGTCTTTGGGGTTTGCGCCTAGGCGCTTTACTTGCGTTAGATTTCGCTCGAAGTTCTGTAACTATGTTTGACAAAATTATCTTGTGGCAGCCAGTGATTAATGGTGAATTATTCCTAACCCAGTTTTTACGGTTGCGTTTGGCCAACGAAATATTTGCTGGAAATCTTGAGAAGACTACGGGCACAGGAATACAAGCCATGCGTAGTTTTCTGGCCACCGAAGGGAAACTCGAAGTAGCCGGATATAATCTCAACTCTGATCTTGCGACAGTAATTGATGGCTTGCGGGCAATCAAATTGATAGTGACCAAAACCCCTGTTCATTGGTTTGAGGTTGTATCTGAACCGGGTCGTACTATGCCACCCGCAGGGGCAAAAGTGGCCAAAGCATGGGAGCAAAAAGGGAGCAACCTACATGTACACCTCGTCCCTTGCGTACCTTTCTGGGCGACCCAAGAAATTTCAGAATGCCCTGAGCTTATATCAGCTACAGCGAGAATCCTGAGTAAAGTGTAACTATGAACTTTGAAGAGCGCGCTCTCAGTTTCGCCTGCAATGATTCCTGTCTATATGGAATTTTAAGTTTGCCTGAAAAGGTTGCTTCTCGGGGTGTCTTGATAGTAGTTGGCGGACCGCAGTATCGAGTAGGAAGCCACCGACAATTTACGTTACTTGCACGTAATCTTGCCTCTCATGGCGTGCCCGTAATGCGTTTTGATTATAGGGGGATGGGGGATAGCGAAGGGGATGCTAGAAGTTTTGAGCATATAAAGGACGATTTACACGATGCAATTAATCAATTCTTCGATGAAGTGCATTCTCTTGAAGAGTTGGTGATTTGGGGGTTATGTGGCGCAGCTTCGGCTGCTCTTCTCTATGCTTACCAAGATCCACGCGTGACCGGACTAGTATTGCTGAACCCCTGGGTAAGGACAGATAAGGGCATCGCTAAAGC
>SPCL01000180.1 GCA_004525335.1 Thermodesulfobacteriales bacterium | reverse complement strand
GCTCCTCAACTACTCCTATTACCTGGTGGCCAAGTACGATTGGAAATTGTGGTAGAGGAATCCGCCCTTCTATCTCATCAAGCTCAGTATGACAAACACCGCATACCGAAACTCTAATTAATATTTCTCCTTCATTTGGAATAGGTTTTTCTATCTGCACCATTTCAAGTGGGTACTTGTCTTTACTAAGATCGGTGGTTTTATTTAAGATCATAGCTTTCATATTGTGTTAGCACCTGTAAAAAAGTTTTATTAGAGTTATTATATCATCTGCTTATCCAA
The DNA here is from genome assembly GCA_004525335.1 of Thermodesulfobacteriales bacterium. Taxonomy (GTDB): domain Bacteria; phylum Desulfobacterota_D; class UBA1144; order Nemesobacterales; family UBA2774; genus CR02bin9. The sequence continues at coordinate 3,690 of SPCL01000180.1, read as the reverse complement.
AAGAATAAGCAGTTCTGTATCTTGTAGAGTAAAAGAATATTCTGAATAGAATAATAGAAATATTCCATTAGGAGGTTTATACATTGATTAATAAAATACTTTGGGCTTCAGACGGATCAACCGATTCATTAGACGCGCTTGAGTATGTAGAAGATATTGCTAATAGATGCAAAGCGCAGATCGTGGGACTATATGTAATTCCCGATTATTTTGAAGTCGATATGAAGGACCAGTTCCCTAAGCAGGAGTATGATTTGATCGCGAAATGGATTAAAGAGACAGAGTCCAGGGAGAGTGACAGATTAAATAATATAGCCAGGGAGTTTGAAGCCAAAGGGTATAGTTTTAAAACACGAATTTCTCAAGGTGTGCCTCATCTTCAAATTATACAAGCTGCGGAAGAAGAAAATTCGGATTTAATAGTATTAGGAAAAGGCAGAGCGCAAGAAAAACTTCTTTTAGGTGCTACTGCTCTTAAGGTAATAAGGCGCTCCCCAATACCTGTAATGGTCGCAAGGAAAAAGCCAGGGCCAATCAAAATTGAAAATGTACTTGTACCTACTGATCTCTATAATATCGCATCCAGAGACTTGCTCTTTACAGCGGGACTGGCAAAGGACCTAGATCTGAATGTTACAAGCTTAAACGTTGTGGAAATCGGCAATAAGAAATATCCACCTGAGGTGGTAGAGCGTTTAAGGGGGAATTCTTATAACAACCTTACGCAGAAAGTTGCCGAGGCTAAACTAGGCATCAAAGTCAATACAGTCGTTAAAACCGGGAAGAATGCTTTTAAGGGAATAATTAGCTATGCGTCAGAAAATGACATAGACCTTATCTTTATGAATACATACGGCGGGGGAGAATTCAGAAGAGAGGAGTTTATAGGGAGTGTTGCAGAAAGAGTTGTTCAGGAAGCGCCTTGCCCTGTTATCACTGTTAAGCCTGAATAGTTAAATTCTAATGAATTTGCAAATGACCGGAATTAGAAAAAAGTTATTTTTATCTTTATGGCTGATAATTTTTATTAATGCTTTCGGCGTTATCGGCTATATGGTCATAGAGGGCTGGAATTTTAGAGATTCCCTCTTTATGACGGTAATAACGATAACCACGGTTGGATATGGTGAAGTCCATGAGCTTACAGCTGCAGGAGAAATATTTACTATTGTTCTTCTGGTTGTCGGTGTAAGTATAATTCTTTATCTGCTGGGGACAGCAGCAAAACTTCTTTTAGAAGGAGAGCTTGAGGATTTAATAGGGAGAAAAAGATTGGAGAGAATGATAAATGAATTAAGAGACCACTATATAATATGTGGATTCGGTAGGATGGGTAAAACCATAGCTAAAGAGCTTTCTTCAAGAGGCATAGACATCTTAATAATTGAACAGAATTCAGTACCTAATTTAGAGAAGGGGGAATTATTAATACTTGAAGGTGATGCAAATAATGAGGATGTGTTAAAAAGTGCCGGAATTGAGAAAGCCAAGGGGTTAATATCCGTACTTTCTTCGGATGCAGAAAATTTATTTTTGGTTTTGAGCGCCGAGATTTAAATCCCGATCTGTTTATAGTGGCCCGAGCTAGTGAAGAGAGTTCTGAAAGAAAGATTCTAAGAGCGGGGGCCGATAGAGTTGTTTCTCCTTATTACACCGGAGGAATTAGGATGGCCAACAGTATTCTAAAGCCAGATGTTGTCGACTTTATAGAATATGCTACGAAATCAGGGAACTTGGAGCTTCAGTTAGAAGAAATACTCTTAAGTGAAGACTCTAAATTCAATAACCTTACTTTGGAAAATACTGCTATAGGAAGAGACCTTGGAATTATTATTGTAGCAATAAAAAGAAATGATGGAAGAATGGAATTTAATCCTCGCTCATCAAGTCTGATCAATGCCGGTGATACTTTAGTCGCATTAGGAGAAAGCAGTAAGCTAAGAAGACTCGAAAGTCTGGCTTGATCAACCACATATCAAAAATGTGTACAATAATCTGACAACATACAGATTCTTTTGTTTTCCTCAGAAATAACTCCCCTCAAAGGTTGAAATAATTCAAGGCATAAAAATTGCAATGAATAACAATGAATAACATTGTAAGTGAGTTATGTATCTTTGATAGGAGGTAATAATGAATAAAGCTCTTATTAGGTATTCTAAACCTTTAATAGATATGCTTAACAGGGATGTTATTACGATAGTACCCACAGCTCCTATATCTGAAGCTGCATATCTTATGATGAGAGAAGAGATAGGTTCTTTGGTCGTTGTTGATGATCAAATGTTTCCGGTCGGAATAGTTACTGATAGAGATCTGGTTGTTTCTGCTATTGCAGAAGGCAAGAATCCTGAAGAATCAATAGTAGAAGAAGTGATGACAAAAGATGTCGTTTATGTTGAAGAGGAAACAAATATATTGGATATATTGAGCACTATGTCTGAATATTCTATTAGAAGAATGCCGGTAACTAAAGACGGAAGACTCACTGGAATTATATCTGTCGATGATCTGATAGTAGTAATCGCTACAGAGCTAGTAGATCTGGCAATGGCGGTGAGTAGTAAGTCAAAAATTCTATAATCCATAACTAGCGTGTAGTTATCTGATATGCTTTAGTATAGAATTGTATTGTATGGTAACGCATTATATGTAGTAAGGGGGGAATCAAAATGAAAAGAATTATTTGGGCTACAGATGGATCAAAAGAAGCGGAGAGAGCTTTAGACTATGCTAAGTATTTAGCTATGAAATCAGATGCTGAGATTATTGGTGTCCATGTTATTCCCCTTCCAGTCCAATTACTTTATGACAATCTTGAAGATTCTAAAGAGCATTTAAAGAATAGGAGATTGGATTTAGAAAATAGAGTGGTCGATAGATTTGATGAGGTTTCCACCAATCTTAAGAAGTCGGGCGTTCAATTTGATGGAGTTATATTGCAAGGGAAACCGAGTGATAAAATCAGAGAGTTTGCTAAGAGAAGAAATGCAGATCTAATAGTACTTGGTAAACATGGGTATGGCTTTTTTGAAAGCATACTGGCCGGTAGTGAGACAATTAAGGTTCTAAAGAGCTCTCATATTCCTGTATTAACAGTCAAGGATGAAAATTACGAGAGTAAGGCTCAGTTTGAAAATATACTCGTACCAATTGATCTTACGGAACGCAGCGACTTAGCTGTCTCATATGCTTTAAACTTAGCGCAGCTTACTGGGGCTAAGATAAAAGTTGTTTATGTTTTAAGACTAGATATGTATGCTCAGGATTTGCCCGCTAGCGCACTTGAAATGGTGATAGAGCAAACGGAAAAAGCACTGAGCAAAAGAGTCGCTAAGATAAAAACTGCATATGAAAGAAAGAAAAATGCTTCTAAGGATATAAAAGTAAGTTATGAAGTAATTCATGGCATGAGTGAAGCTGTTACGATATCAAGATATGCTGAAAAAAACAACACAGATCTCGTTGTCTTACATACCCATGGTCGAAGTGGAATAACGAGATTCTTATTAGGTAGCGTTACAGAGAGAGTTATTTCAAGTTCTAAGTGTTCAGTTTTAGCTATAAGACCTGATTAATTATTCTTTGGTCCTTAAAAGATATGAACACAGACAATAAAGACATTGTATCAAAATATCTTCCTGATTTCGTATACGGGGGAATTGACGGCTCCGTTACAACCTTTGCGGT
>SPCL01000092.1 GCA_004525335.1 Thermodesulfobacteriales bacterium | reverse complement strand
TCAGATTATCCATTATTTATCGACTCCAGTTGTGAGATCTTCTCAAAATTGCTGACTGAAACATCAGATAAAGTTCTCTTAATCAGTCCAGCTAGGACATTTTTAGGCCCAATTTCTATGAAATGATTACAGCCTTGATTTTTTAGTACTTCTACAGATTCATACCACCTAACCGGACTTGTTACCTGACTTATCAATAGCTCTTTTACTTTACTAGAATCATTTGTAAGCGATGCTGTGCAATTTGCAACAACGGGCGAGCTCATCTGAGCTATATTAACTTCATTCAAAACTCCTGACAACCTATCCGCTGCCGGTTGCATCAAAGCACAATGAAATGGAGCGCTAACATCAAGCGGCACAACACGTTTAGCGCCTTGTGCTTTTGCTAATATGGATGCTTGCTCTATTGCTTCTCTGTTGCCTGATATAACGGTCTGACCCGGGGCATTGAGATTGGCGGGGCTTGCAATTAATCCGTTTTTCGACACTTGATTACATATTTCTTTAACTTTTTCTTTCTCTAATCCCAATACTGCAGCCATAGCCCCCACTCCTACAGGGACGGCCTCCTGCATAAATTCCCCACGTTTTCTTACCACTTTAACAGCGTCGCTAAGTCTAAATGCTCCGTTTGCAACCAAGGCTGTATATTCACCTAGACTATGTCCGGCTACAAAATCAGGATTTAGAGATGTTTCGCTTTGTAGGACTCTTAAGCAGGCAATACTTGTCGTCAGCAATGCGGGTTGAGCATTGGCTGTCAGTGACAATTCGCTCTGTTCGCCTTCAAAACATAGTGCTGAGAGGTCAAAGCCCAATGCATCATTAGCTTCTTCAAAAGTGTTTTTTGCAATGGCAAACTCATCACAAAGCTCTTTTCCCATTCCCACATATTGAGAACCTTGACCAGGGAATACAAAAGCAATCATATTGTTTTATCCTTGAATCTATTGAAAATATATTATGACTCTACTACTTCTTTTTCCTTAATGAATGTTCTTCCTTTGTAGAAGCCACAACTAGGACATGCTCTATGAGGCGGTTTGTGTTCCCCACAGTTCAGACATGAAGATATACCCGGTTTGGTTATCTTGTAATGAGTCCTTCTTTTTCTAGATCTGGATCTGGAATGTTTTCTTTTGGGAAGTGCCATTGTTTAAATCTCCCTATATTGTTTTCATATTTTTAGATCTTTTAATATCGCAAACCTAGGATCAACTTGATCCTTCTCACAGTCACAAGAATCTTTGTTTAGGTTTGTGCCGCATGTTGCGCATAAACCCTTACAGTCCTCACTACAAACAACCTTTACAGGCAATGAAATTGCCACCTGCTCTCTTATGTAGTTACTTAAGTCTACTTCCTCACCTTGATATGTTTCATGATCAAGGCTGAGATCCTGCCCCCCGATTTTGTCGCCAGGTGAAAGAACAAGGCTTACCTCAGGATTAAGCTCTATTTTAACAGGTTCTACGCACCTTGAACATGGAGACTGAATTGAAAGCCGGACATTGCCTATTACACTTACTTCTTTAAGTACTTTCGTTACCTGTAAATCTATCCCGATTTTTGATAGAAGCGTTAATACACCGCTTCCAGACCAGAGCTCAGGCAGATTCACAAGCCACTCAGGCTCTTCTAATGTTTCAATATGTACCCCGTCTTCTGCAAGATCGGATACACGTAGTACCATTGCTTTTGTTGATATCATCTCAATATTAAAGATTATTTGGGCTTAATAATAATACAAGATTGCTCATTTGCAAGTCATATGATTATTTTAGACTAAGTGGCATGAAACAAGGTGATCACTGCCGACATCACGAAGCTCAGGTTCAACTGTTTTACATTTTTCCACCGCAATGGGGCATCTGGGATGGAAGCTGCATCCAAAAGGCGGGTTTATAGGGCTTGGTACATCCCCTTTTAATACAGTCTTCACCCTTTTCCTGCTCGGATCAGCTATAGGAACACATGAGATCAATATTTGGGTATATGGATGTAGCGGATTCTTATATAACTCCTTGCTCGGTGATATCTCGACTATTTTTCCTAAATACATTACTGCTACTTTATCACTTATATGCCTTACAACTCTAAGATCATGGGATATAAATAGATATGTTAGTTTAAATTTTTCTTGGAGTTCGATAAAAAGATTAATGATTTGTGCTTGAACTGATACATCAAGCGCTGAAATGGGTTCATCGCAAACTATAAACTTTGGTTTAAGTGCTAGTGCCCTTGCAATAGCTATTCGTTGCCTCTGACCACCACTAAACTCATGGGGATAACGTGAGAGCGCATCTTCTCTAAGACCGACAGTCCTCATTAACTCTCGAATAAAGTCCTTTCTGTCTTTTCCCGATAGTATGTTATGGATGACCAGTCCCTCTGACACTATACTTTCAACCTTCATTCGCGGATTAAGAGAGCCGTATGGGTCTTGAAATACAATTTGCATTTCCCGTCTGAAAGGTCTCATTTTAGATGCGGACAAGTGAGTTATATTATTATTCTCAAATATAATCTCTCCACTTGTGGGCTCAAGCAGTTTGAGGATTGTTTTTCCAAGAGTTGTTTTGCCGCATCCACTCTCACCTACAAGCCCTATTGTTTGGCCCTCTGGAATAGAAAGGTCGATCCCATCCACGGCTTTTACATAGTTTGAGACCCTGGAAATAATCCCAGATTTAATTGGGAAGTATTTTTTTAGTTTTTCAATTTTTATAAGTTCTTTTACTGACATATTAGTTCTCTATTTTTTTTACTTCAGCTCTTCTCCAGCAAGCAGCTGTGTGAGCATTCCCAACTTGTTCTAGAAGTGGTTCATCCGTTCTGCATTTATCGATTACCAGCGGACAGCGGTCCTGGAATCTGCATCCGTCTGGGAAATTGTCCGGACTGGGTACAACTCCCGGTATTGCATTTAGCATTTCTTTATTCTCTTGAAGACCCGGGACTGAATTAAGAAGGCCAACTGTATATGGATGATGCGGTTCTCTGAAGATGTCAGCTGTATATCCATGCTCAACAACTTTCCCTGCATACATTACATATACTTCATCTGCTACTTCTGCGATTATTCCAAGATCGTGAGTAATTAGCAGCACAGCCATTCCCATTTTAACTCTCAAATCATTTATTAGCTCCAATATCCCAGCCTGTATTGTTACATCAAGCGCCGTTGTTGGCTCATCCGCTATTAACACTTCCGGATTACAAGCAAGAGCCATGGCTATCATAACTCGCTGTGACATTCCACCGCTCATTTCATGCGGGTAGTTGTGCATCCTTCTTTGTGGCGCCGGAATGCCGACTAGTGTTAGCAACTCTAAGACCCTTTCTTTCCGCTCTTGTTTTGATAGGTTCAGGTGAGTCGATAGCGCCTCCTCTATTTGATTGCCCACAGTAAAAACCGGATTAAGCGAGCTAATAGGTTCCTGAAAGATCATAGAGATTCTGTTTCCTCTTATTGAGCGCATGTCACGGTCTGAATAGTGAAGTAAATCAGCGCCGTCAAAGATTATCTCTCCACTATCAATTTTTCCGGGAGGCTCAGGTATAAGTCTCATAACAGATAGTGCCGTTACTGTTTTGCCGCACCCGCTCTCTCCTACCACGCCAATGATTTTGCCCTTAGGAACATTGATAGATATTCCCCCTACTACTTCCACCCTCTTTCCATCTGAAGCAAAGGAGATTCTTAAGTCTTTTATTTCCAGAACGTTATCCATGTTGATTTATTCACTTCCCAAAAACTTGGGGTCAATTGCGTTTCTAAACCCTTCTCCTAGAAGGTTAAATGAAGTAACAGTTACAAATATAGCCGCACCGGGAAATAGGACAAGCCACCATGCGAAATCCACATATCTCTGAGACTGTGAGAGTATATCCCCCCAGCTTGGCTCAGGCGGAGGTACTCCGAACCCTAAAAAACTAAGCCCGGATTCTACTAATATTGCCCCTGATATTCCGAAAGAAATATCAACCAATACAGGAGCAAGAGAGTTGGGGAGCATATGCTTCATCATCACTCTCCAGTCGTTTCCTCCAAGCGCCACTGCCGCATCTACATAATCAAATTGTCTTAACTGGAGAAACTGTGCCCTTATGAGCCGAGCAATTCCTGTCCAGCTAGTAGCCCCAATCACGATCATTATGTTATAAATGCTTGGGTCTCTGAATGCCAATATCGTAAGAATTAGAAAGAAGACCGGGAACGTCATCATTACTTCAAAAAGCCTGGACACTATAAAATCAACACTTCCCCCATAGTATCCGGCTATACCGCCTAATAATATTCCGATAATCGCAGCTATGCCCACAGCTACGAATCCAATGGAGAGTGATATTCGTGCACCATGAATCATGCGGCTTAATACATCTCGACCTCTATCATCCGTTCCAAACAGATGCTCCTTGGACGGTGGGATTAGTACTGATAATAAGTCATTTTCTGTAGGGCTAAATCTGACTGGAGGGAAGATCGCAAAATCTCCTTTTGTTGAATTTATATCCAGCTGCTTGAAATCGGTTCCGAAAAATTTGTTATATCTAAAGAGGACCGGGAAGTAATATTCGTTTTGGTATTTGAGAATTATAGGCTTATTGCCGGCAAGGAAGTTCTGAAATATGGCTACTCCAAAAAGAACCAAAACAATTATTAGTGCCGCCATCGCAAGCTTGTCTTTTTTTAATTTCTGCCAAACGCTCCCCCAATATCCTACGCTCTTGGTCTCACTCACTTTTTGGCCTCAAAGCTAATTCTGGGATCAACTAGTACATATATAAGATCAGCGATCAGGATTCCGAATAAAGTCAGCACAGCTGAAATTGTGGCAATCGCCATAATGACCGGATAGTCGCGCGACAGAACCGATTCAAAACCTAACTGTCCTATACCAGGGATTGAGAAAATACTCTCGATAATTACGCTTCCACCTATCATGGCCGGAAGAATTCCTGCAAGTATTGTAATTATGGGAATCAGCGCATTTCTGAGAGCATGTTCTAGAATTACTTTATGCCTTGGTAGCCCCTTTGCAGTTGCCGTTCTAACGAAATCTTCTCTGAGCACTTCTAGGAGGCTGCCTTTTTGGAATCTTGATAGATAGGCAAGGCTTCCGTATGTGAGACAAAATACCGGAAGCGCGATGTGCCATAAAAAATTAATAGCTTTCGGAAAAAACGGATAGTTCTCCGCCCCTGGAGAGAGTATCCCGTACACTGGGAACAGGTCCCAATAATCCCCTCCCCCAAGGAAGAAGATCAATATCATTGCCATCCAGAAGCTGGGTATGGAATATAGAATAAATAAGAAGAACGTACTGATACGCTCTGAGAATCTGCCGTGCGAAACTGCTGAATATACTCCTATAGGAATTGCGATCAAATATATTAGTATGATTGAAATTATGTTGAGTGTGAGCGTGATCGGAATTCTTTCAGCTATTTTATTTATAACAGGACGGTGGTCTTTGTATGAGCGTCCAAAGTCTAGAGTGACTATCTGTTTTAACCATATCCCGTATCTCACATATATAGGCTTATCCAGACCGTAGAGTTTCTTTGTTTCCTCTACGATCTGCTGTGTGATTGCCTCGGCCTGAATTCCCTGGTCTAGCTGGAGTTTTCTCTCTACAGGATTGCCGGGAGCCAATTGAATTATAAAGAACGTGATGAGAGTTATACCGAAAAGTGTGGGAATAAGCAGCAGCAGTCTTTTAAATATATAGTCTCTCATAGCTCCGGTCGTTGGAACAATATTATAGGCTTAATACTATAATAAGACTAATTTTATACCCAAATAGTTGCATTTGTTAAAATGGATGCGGAAAATAACCTAAACTCTTGAAAGCTTTTAGATAGTCCCCTTATTCGCTGTAAACTTGAAGAGGTAGCGGAACATGCCACTCTACAGGGTCTATTCCCAATGGATAAACTACTACATTTTCAAACCTCTTATTAACCGCTACGGTAGATTTTCTGCAGTAGAGAAATGTATAAGGCTGCTCGTTGTGGACAATCTCTGCAAATCTTGTATAAAGCTTCTTTCTCTTATCGCGGTCAAACTCGGTTCTGGCTTCTTCTATTAATTTGTCAGCCTCTTCATTTTTAAAGCCTATAAAATTAGAGCCGCTTTCGGCTTGAGTTGAGCTCCATATTTGATAAGGGTCTGACTCTACTCCCATAGACCATGCAAGTGTAACTGCATCGAAATTTCTCTCATTTAATCTGGCCGTAAATACTGCCCACTCAGTTTTTCTGATATCCATTTGGATACCCATATTGTCCAGTTCTTCTTTCAATATGGTTGCGATCTTCTCCCCTGTTTCAGAGCCTCCGGGGATAAGGAATTCAAATGCAAATTTGACCCCGTCTTTATCTCTTATTCCGTCACCGTCATGATCTACCCAACCGGCTTCTTTTAAGAGTTCTTCAGCTTTTGCCGGATTGTAGTCCAGAGGTTTGATGGACTTATCATATTCAGGGCTATTTATGTAAAACGGGTTTGTTACGATAGCGCCAAGATTGTAGAGGATTTTATCAAGAATGAGTTCCCTGTTCACAAGATGGGTCATAGCGGTTCTTACCTGTTTATCGGCAAAGAAAGGCCGTTTGGAGTTCCACCCTATATAGCTGTAGTTAGGCGTAAAATAGCTTAATTTATCAAAGCTCTCTTTAAATGCCGGGGAGCTAGTTTGTCTTTCCCACTGAATTGGGGTTAGTCCTGATACGTCTAAATCTTTACGTTTTAATACCTGAAATGCGACTGTCTGGTCCGTTATTATTTTAAAAATAACTTTATCTAGCTTTGGTTTTTCTCCCCAGTAATCGGCATTTTTTTCAATGACAATCTCTCTTCCCGTAGACCATTTTACAAATTTATAAGGACCTGTTCCAATCGGATCTCTGCCGGCGGGGTTGGTGTTGAAATCCCCATTGTCGAATATGTGCTTGGGCACTATTGGCATTCCTCCGCAGAACTCAAGCGCAAGGAAGTATGGTCTAGCATAAGTGAATTCAACCCTAAGCTCATCAAGTGCTTTTACATCTCTTATTTCCTGAAAATAGCTCCTTAGCTGCGGGCTGTCCACTTTAGGATTCATTATAGTTTTGTAGGAAAATACAACGTCTTCAGAGGTAAAGGGAGCTCCGTCATGCCATTTGATACCTTCTCTAATTTTGAAAGTATATTTTAGTTTGTCCTCTGAAACTTCCCAGGACTCAGCAAGGAGCGGTTCTAACTCAAGCGTCTCGTTATTTCTTTCAATTAACGTTTCGTAAATTTTCCCGTTATTCACTGTCCCTTCATAGGCATCTGTTGCAGTGATAGGGTTTAGCGTTGCAGGCTCAGCGCTTAGGTGATAAATCAGCCAGTCGCCATCAACCGGATCTGAGACCGAGCTAGTTTCGGTAGATGTTTGTTCTTGTGGCGACTCTTCTGCGCTTTGGGAATTATCGTTTTCTGAGCTGCATGAAATCAGGGCCGTTGCTATAGCAATATTTAGAATGGTTATAAGTATAAGTCTTAACAAATTCTTCTCCATGTTTGTACTTTTTCAGTTTCGTTTTTTCAGGATTAATTGCCGCCTTTACCGCTAAAAGGGTCTTCCGGGATATTTTTTACAATCTTAGGAAGCGCTTTTTCATAAAACGGTCTTAAGAGATCAAGCGGGAGCGGGAATACTATTATTGAGCTTTGATTGCTGGACATCTCAGTTAAGGTCTGAAGGAATCTTAGCTGAAGCGCCATTGGACTCTGTCCAAGGATCTCAGCGGCTTCGGTCAATTTCGCCGCTGCCTGGAATTCTCCTTCTGCGCTAATGATTTTAGCTCTTCTTTCTCTTTCAGCTTCTGCTTGCCGGGCCATGATCTGCTTCATATCATCTGGAAGGTCAACATACTTGAGTTCAACCAATGTAACTTTTATTCCCCAGGCATCCGTCTGTCTATCTAAAACATCCTGAAGTTTCATGTTTAGCTTCTCTCTCTCTGCAAGGAGTTCATCAAGCTCGACCTGTCCTAAAACACTCCTTAGGGTTGTCTGAGCCAATTGAGATGTTGCATAGAGAAAATTTTCAACCTGTATGACTGCTTTAATCGGGTCTACAACACGGAAATAAACGACCGCATTTACCTTTACCGAGACATTGTCTCTGGTAATTACATCCTG
>SPCL01000025.1 GCA_004525335.1 Thermodesulfobacteriales bacterium | reverse complement strand
TGTTAAACCAGTAATGTCACGGGCCAGGAGACTGCCCCTGAAAACTTCTCCGCTTTTTAGTCTCAAAATTTCTTGTAGTTCCTCAACAGGAACAATTAGATCCCCATCAAACGAAAGCTCATTAACAGTGAATTGGTCTCCTTCGCTAATCTTAAAAGTAATGATATAACCCTTTTTTTCTTCGCTAAAATCTATATCCGGTTTACCTACCTTTACATCAAGAAATCCATTATCGATATAGGTAGTTCTTATTCTTTCGGAATCGTTTTGTACCTCACGAAGGTTGTATAAACCCTTTTTTGAAATAAAAGAGAAAACACCTTTGGGCTTTGAATATAGGCCTTGTTTGATAATCTTTGTTTTTAATTTTTCATTACCAACAAAGATAACTTTTTTGATGTAAGCCTTTTTTCCTTCCTGTATATCAAAGATAACACTTACTGTACCGTCCCCTTCAGGCTCAATCTCATAATCTACTACAGTGCCTACTAAACCCTTTTCAGAATATAGCTCGCCAATAACTTCCTGGCTTTTTTTAACATTATTTAGATCTATAATTTTTCCTTCTTTTACAGTAATAACTTCAAGAATATCGTCACTCTTTACATCTTTATTCCCTGTTATTCGAAGATCTGCTATGATGGGCTTTTCTTTAACTTTATAAACAAGGATAATTCCATTTTCCGTTCGATCAATTTCGGCAGTAACATCTTCAAAAGACCCTATGGCATATATCTTCTTTACATCTTCTCTAACTGAAGCAGTTGAAAGAGTGCTGCCTACTTTAGAGGTAACACTAACCTCTATAAGCTCCGTCTCAATTCTCCTATTGCCTTCAACCTTAATCTGAAGGATTGTATTGTTTTTAGAGTCTAAGTCTCCTTCTTCTTCAACCTGGGTATTTTCTTGAGAATCAGTAGAAGGAGTCCCCTGAGCAACTTCCCAGCTCAAAGCATCTTTGATCGTTATTCTCTCAACCCCTGTGGCCTGACCCAGCATGGGATAGAGACAAAGTGTCAGCAACAACGCTAAAGCACTGAATGATATTACAGTTGTAACATTTCGTTTATTAATTCTCATCAACAATTTTCCCATCAGCAAGCCTGATTCTCCTGTTAAGACGGTTCGCTATCTCCATATTATGCGTGACCAAGATAGACGTTATGCCATAATCACCATTGAGCATCAACAATAAATCAAGAATTGATTCTCCGGTATCTCGGTCTAAATTACCCGTAGGTTCATCAGCCAATAATACCTTAGGTTTTAGTACAACTGCTCTAGCTATAGCAACTCTTTGTTGCTCTCCACCGGATAATTCACCCGGGCGGTGATCAAGTCTATGTTGTAACCCTACTTTACCGAGGATGTCCTCTGCCATTTCCGTTGCTTCATTCATATCTATACCTTTTATCAAACAAGGCATCATAACATTTTCTAGAGCGTTAAACTCGGGAAGAAGATAATGGAATTGAAAAACAAACCCAATTTCACTGTTTCTAAAAGCTGCAATTTCTCCGTCATTTTGACTGAAAATATTATTACCACTAAAGGAAACTTCGCCGTCTGAAGGATGCTCAAGAGTTCCTAGTATATGTAAAAGCGTGCTTTTGCCGGAGCCGGAAACTCCTACAACAGCAAGTGTATCTCCATTTGCAATATTCAAATCAATTCCCTTCAAGGCCTCTACTTTACCACCAACTGTTTGAAACACTTTCCATAATCCCTTTATCTCGATAGACATATGTTACTCGTACCTCAGTGCCTCTATAGGATCTTTTCGAGACGCTTGAAACGATGGATACAATGTTGCAGCAAAACATATAAGTATGCTTAAGACTGCAACGGTTACAAAATAAAACGGTTCAATTTTAACTGGAAAGTCGGAAATAGGATAGACATTATTATCAAATGGAATTAGTCTACGTACCGTATCGCTGGTTTTTAACATGTAGCAAATCCCATAACCAAGCGCGGTACCAAGTAAAGTTCCGACAATCCCAATGATCATTCCCTCTGTCATAAATATTTTTAGAATACCACTTCGAGTAGCCCCCATAGCACGTAAAATGGCAATATCTTTACCTTTTTCCATAACTACCATAGTCAGCGTACTTACAATATTAAGCGCAGCCACAAGAATTATCAAACCCAGAATTATTGCCACTGCGATCCTTTCTAAACGAAGTGCTTTAAATAATCTGACATTTACTTCTTCCCAGTTTCTTGTGTAATAAGGGAAACCAAGAATAGAAGAAAGCTCGATCCCCATTTTTTTTGCATTGTAAATATCCGCTACCTTAACCTCTACTCCCGACACTTGCCCTTGCATATCAAAGAAATCCATCGCGTCATCAAGATTCACATATGAGATAGAGGAATCATACTCGATCATTCCGTAATCAAATATTCCTATGACTTCATATTTTTTCACTTTTGCCGTTTGACCAAACGGCCCTAGCTTGCCAAAAGGGGATACCAGGCTGACTAAATCACCCTCTATAACGCCAAGGTTTGCGGCAAGTTCTTTTCCAATTAAAACAGGAGGCTTTCCTGATTCAGTCTCTGCATTTAATTTCATTAAGACTTCTTTCCCAATCACACGTAATTCTTCATCTGACAATTTTTTTCCGGACTCTTTTTTCCTTGAGATCCCATTCCCAATCGCCTGCTCAATGCTAGTAACTTTACCGGCAGTATTAGGGTCAATACCCCTTATTACAGATCCGGACACATTTCTTTCACTTGAGATCATTCCTTGACCATAAATGAAAGGACTAGCTCCAACAACTCCTGGAAAATCAACTACATCTTGCTTTATTTCTGCAAAGTCCTTCATCGGACCATCGTAACTAAGTACAACTAGATGAGAGCTGACACCCAATATTTTTTCTCTTAGCTCTTCCTCAAAACCACCCATAACACCAAGAACGACATTAAGCGCCATTACGCCAATAATTACACCCAATATCGATATAATTCCAATAATAGAAGTAAACTTCTGCTTTCTCCTGGAACTAAGGTATCTAAGTCCTATAAAAAATTCGTATTTCATTAGGGTCTGAGATGTGGAAAGAAAATAACTTCCCTTATGGAAGGAGAATTTGTAAATAGCATGACTAGACGATCAATGCCTATGCCCTCGCCTGCCGTTGGCGGCATACCGTGCTCAAGAGCCGTGACATAATCTTGGTCCATTTCATGCACTTCTTCTTCACCTTTATTTTTTAACTCAATCTGCTTCTCAAATCTTTCTTTTTGATCTATAGGGTCGTTTAACTCTGAAAACGCGTTAGCTATTTCACGCCCGAAGACGTAAAGCTCAAAGCGATCTGTTAAATCAGGATTCTGCTCATTCTTTCTTGCTAGCGGTGAAACATCGAGCGGAAATCCATATACAATTGTAGGATTAATTAATTTTTCTTCAAAAATAGCTTCAAATAATTCTGTAATAGCCTTCCCTCTGATTCCTTTATGATCGATCCCTAAGGAATCGGCCTTATCAAAAAGCAATTTATCATTGGACAATATTTCCTCACCAAGTTCTTCCTTTAGGGAGTCTGATATTTCCATTCTTTTCCAGGGGCGAGTAAGGTCAATTTCGGTATCGCCGTATTCAAATTTGAGAGAGCCTTTAATTTCCATAGCTATATGGCAAATAAGCTCCTCTGTCATCTCCATTAGATCCTCATATGTAGCGTAAGCTTGATAGAGTTCCATCATGGTGAATTCAGGGTTATGTTGAGTAGATACACCTTCATTGCGGAATGTCCTGCCAATCTCAAAGACTCTATCTATACCACCAACCACTAGTCTTTTTAAATATAGCTCTGGCGCAATTCTCAAGACAAGGTCTAAATCAAGCGCATTATGATGCGTCTCAAAAGGCTTTGCTGCGGCTCCTCCTGCAATTGGGTGCAAAATCGGAGTCTCCACTTCTACAAAATCTCTTTCTTCTAAGTATTTTCTGATCAGTTTTATAATTTTACTTCTGGTTAGAAATATTTCTTTAATCTCGGGATTTGAAACCAAATCCAGATAACGTTGACGATAGCGGACTTCTACATCTTTTAAGCCGTGCCATTTTTCAGGCAGTGGGTGAAGCGATTTAGTTAGAAATTTATATCCTGTAACGTTTAGTGTTAACTCACCGGTTCTTGTTTTAAAGAGATTCCCTTTAATTCCAACAAAATCGCCTAGATCAACAAACTTTTTAAATGCTTTGTGTTCATCTTCTCCAACTACATCCCTCTTGATGTAGCCCTGAATCCTTCCCGACCTATCAGCAATATGAAAGAAGAGACTTTTACCAAAGTCCCTGATAGCCATAACACGGCCAGCTAATGAAAATTCTTCCGTTTGCTCCTTGAGTTCATCTTCAGAAAGCTCTCCGTATTTCGAGATAAGGTCTGATCCAAGATGAGCAGGTTTAAAGTCATTTGCAAAAGGGTTTATCCCCGAGTCTTTTAATTGCTCGAGTTTCTCTTTTCTCTGTTCAAATTGTTCGTTTTCCATAATTTAGGTAAAAGTCCTACATCAAATCATTATTAAGTCTACAATGAACTGTTTTCAATTGAGATTTTCTTAAGGGGTTTGATGTTTTTATGATTTTTTATTTTTCGTCCACAATAATATACTTTGCTATAGCCTTCGCCACAAGTATTAATCTCTAGTCAGTTCTTTTACCATTACAACTCGTTGTATTTCATTGGTGCCTTCATAAATCTGAAGGATTTTAGCGTCACGCATAAGTTTTTCCAGAGGATATTCTTCACTATATCCATAACCTCCGTGTATTTGCACTGCTTCTGTAGCTGCCCACATTGCAGTGTCTGAGGCGAATGTCTTTGCATAGGATGCTTCGATCGTATTTCTTTCCCCTCGGGCTGCTTTTGATGCAGCATTATAAGTCAAGAGCCTCGCTGCCTGTGTTCGCATTCCCATATCTGCTATCTTGAACCCCACTCCCTGAAAATTAACTATGGGCTGTCCAAATGCCTCACGCTCTTTAGAATAGCTTATACATTCATCAAGTGCACGTTGAGAAATACCTACTCCCATAGCCGCTACTGAAGGTCTTGAGTGATCAAAAGTTTTCATTGCTATTTTAAATCCATCTCCTTCTCTTCCTAAAAGTGAATCCGATGTCAGCTCTACATTATTAAAATTCACTTCACAGGCATCAGTTGCTTTCTGGCCCATTTTTGCAAGTTTCTTTGATACTTCCACCCCGGGTAACTCGAGATCGACAAGGAAAGCACTCAATCCTCTATGTCCAGCTCCGGGCTCAGTCTTAGCAAATACAACAAAAAAAGATGCCTGACTAGCATTAGTTATCCATGTTTTTTGTCCGTTTAATATATAGCGGCCCTTTGTTTTCTTTGCAGTTGATCGCATAGAAGCCACGTCAGAACCGGCACCAGGCTCTGTTACACAATAAGAGCCAAAGCCTTCGGCGAGACGGCCGAGGTATTTTCTCTTTTGCTCCTCATTTCCGGCTATTAAAATCGGTTGAGAAGTAAGGGTACTCATTACAATCCCACCGACAGTAATACCTGTACATGCCCAGGCAAGCTCTTCCGTTACTATTATCATCTCTACTGCCGAGAGTCCCGAACCCCCATATTTTTCGGGTATAAGAACGTTTATTAATCCAAGCTCACGTGCTTTTGCCTGAATTTCATGAGGGAACTCGGCCTTTTTATCATAATAATCCGCATTGGGAGCAATTTCTTTCCTTGCGAATTCCCTGGCAAGATTTTGTATCATTTTTTGTTCATCGGACAAGTTAAAGTCCATTTATTGTATTGCTCCTGATTCATTCAATAAACGTACAACAATATAGTATCTTACATTATTATTTGTTATTCAAGAAGAAACATATTGCAACACATTTTAAATATTTGATAGGTGTTTAAAACATTAGTGAAGGGGGTTAATGTGTTTATGATCGTTTATTTTCGTCAACAATAATATACGTTCCTATAGCCTTTGCTATAAGTTTATTTTCACTGAATAAATCTACCTCGCCAGGCATTATTCGGCCCTGTCTTAAAACTTTAGCTCGTGCCTCTACAATTCCAGTCGTTACAGGCTCAAAATAATTAATTTTCATCTCGACTGTTAAAAAGTGTTTTCCTTCTTTGACAATGCTGGCAATTGCTGCTGCTAAAGCTGAATCCGCTAGTGCATAGACACCGCAACCATGCATAAATCCGTAGGGATTTGTAAGCTTCTCATGAAAGGGCATTATCAGCGTTGCTTCTCCTGCTCCCATTTCAACAATTTCAATCCCTAGCACATCCCATACCGGCACATGGGGGAAATTATCTTTAGTATATCCTTTGATTGCCATAAACGATCTCCATTTTCGTCAATAGAATACTTATAATTTGTGGTTTTAAAACGTTTACTTGTTTTGTATATATGGTTTATCATGCTCTTTCCCGAAAATTGAGAAGATTAGAAATCCTATTATTGATGTTATACCTAAAATTTGAAACATGAGTGGAAAACCCCATCTTTCTGCAACCACGCCATATATAAATACTCCTAGCATTCCACCAAATGTGAATGAGACACTGCAAATGGAGATAGCCTTGCCCCTATCAATCTCAGAGGATAAATCCATAACAAGAGCATAGATAGCAGGATAGAATAGACCGTGCCCAAGCCCAAATAATATTCCAGAGACAAGTAGCCCTACCCAATTTGTAGTAAATCCAAGTGCTATAATGCTGGCGGCATAAACAAAGAATGCAGGAACAGAGGCCTTCTTCTTACCATACTTATCCGGTATCCAACCCCCAAACACTCTTACTGCAATTACAGAAAATGTGTATGTGATAAAGAATATTTCATACTGTTCTACATTGATACGACCAGCAAATACAGGGACAAAAGTAATTACAGTTACAAACCCCATTCCCGCAACAAATAGAGCAGAAGCAGCGATCATAACTCCTTGCTTAAATAATACTGAAAAGTAATTCCCGCTAAGCTCCTCATTTTTTGTTCTCAGAGGTTCTGTAATAAAAAGAGCTATAATGAATGCCATTAATCCAAAGAAGAAATCAAATATAAAAAACTCTCGAAACCCAAAGTAGTCTATAAACACTTTTCCTACCGAAGGCGCGAGCGCAAAGTTTATGATACTGAAGATTCCGAATATGCCGATCGCCTGGCTTCGTTTTGCGGAAGATGATGCGTCAACTATCAAAGTCCCTGCTGAAACAAAACAGAGCGATAAAGCTGCTCCTTGAAAGACCCTTAAAAGTGGGAACAGATAATTTAGCGTGTCCATATAAGCAAATGGCAAAGTTGTTATAGACATTAAAATTCCGCCCGCTGCTAAAAACCATTTCTTGCCAAACCGGTCAATCGCAATCCCAACTGTGGGAGTTGTGATTATCGTTGCCATTGCTGCCATGCCCATGATAAATCCGATTTTAGCTTCGGTACCTCCAAGCTCTTCGATCCTTACAGGTAGCAAAATAAATGAATGGAAATTAAAAAAGAAAATAAATGAAGAAAGTGTGATTAGAATAAAATCTCTATTAAAGAGTGGCCTATCAAGATTTTCAGCGTCATTGGTGAGGGTATTCAAATTCCGGGTCATTTCTCCTTAATATGGAGTTATTAACTTACACCAGAAAATTAATAAGAAAAACAAGGACAAGCTCAGTATACTTCTATCTATAAAGAGGATTTATAGCAAAAGAGATAGTATAGGAGACAATAATGATTAGATATACACTAATACTAATACTTGCTATTTTATTAGGAATTTCTTCTTATCTGCTTTATAAAAACGAATATGTTGTCATCAATATTGAAACCGGAAGTAGAGATTTTAATACAGCGATTGTTCAGGGTGGAAAAATTGATAGCAACAACCCCGCCGACTCTCAGGATGGAAGCTCTGAAATAGCAATTAAACCCAAATCTACACTTGCGCCTGATATATCCGATGAGATAGAGGAATTAGAAGAAGATTCAGGGATAGAAGTACATTTAGATCCAACTGTGGGCGTTGATATAAACGAAGAGCAGCGCATAGCATCGAGTTATAGAGTTATAGGACCCAGACAGTTCGTGCTGCTAACCGACAAAGAAAAACCGATGGTTGAAATTGATCTGGAGACGGGAGAAGTTAAGATCGGTCCTGATTATGAGCTTGATGAAGTTTCTACTGAATTTTGGAATTCGATTGGAAAAAAATATCCCGAAGTTTGCTTCGTGGAAAAATAAACTTAAGATTTATTTAGTACATTCCTTTTGCCGATTTTATCTAAGTCTTGGTAAATAACTTCTACTATTTGCAAAAAGTCCATCCGCTTATAAAATAATTTTGAAAGGAAATCTATAAATGGTAAAACTTGGCTCCGAACATTATTTGGAAGAGAAACTATACTTTGAAGCACAAGAAACCTTCAACATTTTAGTCGGAACTGTTCTATTCGAACTCGCTCGCTATAAACTTAACAAAAAAGACATAATTATTAGCAATTTTATTGCTCGGGCTAATATGATTACGAAAGCTGTCTACAAACTCTATGGGATTAATGATTATCAAGATTGTTGGATATTGTATCGTTGTCTTCTAGATAGACTGTTTCACCTTTATCATCTTCATGATAAAAACGAATTTGAAGTTTTTGAAGATTGGTCTTTTCTGGAACAATATAAAGCTATGAATCGTCTAATAAACTACCCTCAATTTGATGAATCTAAGTATAAGAATATTATAAATCAATTTGTCGCTCGCAAAGAACGTGGTGAATATCTATTGAAGAATCCACCAAAGTGGCGGAGACCTAAAGCAAAAGAAATCGCCAATAAATTGAATATGGACTTTCTTTACATGTTTGGATACGACTATGGATCAACACATGTTCACCCAATGGCAAATGATGGCATTTAGGATTTTTATACAATGACTAAACTTGAACCTAGACCAGATTTTCCAGATGAACGCTCTGTCTTATCAAACACCTTGCTTGTCAGCAATATGATACTAAATCAGGCATTGAATGCTTCTTCATTTTCTTGGATTAGGTTAGTCTATGAGACTATAGATAGCTTTGGAGAGTTTTTAGGTACAGGATCAAATGATTATAATATTAAGTTTTATAATTTAGCTAAGTTAGTTGAACAAGGTGAAGAAATCTCACAAGATCAAACAACTAAAAAAGGGAAATAGACTAATACTGGTGTTTGTCTACCCCGTGTAAACGATCTTGCCGTTTACTATCGTGTAATTTACAACTCCTTTAAGCTTCCAGCCATGATATGGGCTGTTCTTAGATTTAGAGTGAAACTTGTTCCTATCTACTGTGAATTCTTTTTCAGGGTCAAAAATCACTACATCTGCAGCACTGCCGACTTTAAGTGTCCCCTTACCTAAATTCAATATATCAGAAGGCGCATCTGTTAGCTTACTAATCATCTGATTTAACGTAAGCGCTCCGTCTTGTACGAGCTTAAGTGAAAGAGGCAATGCGGTTTCAAGTCCGACTATCCCAAATGGGGCGATATCAAACTCTACTTTTTTCTCATCTTCACTGTGTGGAGCATGGTCTGTCGCAATTGCGTCAAGAGTGCCGTCTTTAAGACCCTCAATTACTGCTTCCCTGTCTTTCTTTCCCCTTAGGGGCGGGTTCATTTTAGCATTAGTATCGTACTCGTTTACCGCTTCGTCAGTCAAAATAAAGTGATGAGGTGTAACTTCTGCAGTTACCTTAACTCCTCTCTTCTTAGCCGCTCTAATCAGCCTTACTGACCCTGCAGTTGAAACATGGCAGATATGAAGACGAGCCCCGGTTAGCTCTGCAACGGTTATATCACGAGATACCATCACATCTTCTGACGCGCATGGTATCCCCACTAGTCCAAGCTGAGTTGAAACTTCTCCCTCATTCATTACTCCTGCCCCAGAGAGGTTTTTATCCTCCGCATGAGATATAACGGGTATATCAAAAGCCTGCACATATTCCATTGCGTGCCTCATAACTTTGGCGTTCATTACGGGCATACCGTCATCTGAAACGCCTACGCACCCAGCCTCATACATCTCACCAATCTGTGCAAGTGTTTCTCCCATCTCACCTTTCGTAATTGCTCCGATAGGAAAAACGTTCACTATTCCTTCTGTGCGCGCTTTAAGCAGTATATATTCGGTTACAGAAGCGTTATCGTTTACGGGATTTGTATTGGGCATACATACTATTGTGGTAAATCCCCCAGCGGCTGCAGATTCGCATCCGGATCTGATTGTCTCCTTATGCTCAAACCCAGGTTCTCTCAAATGAACATGAATATCTACTAACCCCGGAGATACGACTTTTCCTTTTGCATTTATAACAGTAACATCAATATCCTGTTCATACTTTTTAGTTGTTTTTGGATAGGACTTTATTGCTCCGTTTTCGATTAAAACATTACCAGTCCCATCAATTCCTTGAGAGGGATCAATTATTCGCCCTCCTTTAATAAGTATGCTCACTGACTCCTCCCTGCAGATGCTACTAAATAAAACATAGCCATTCTCACGGCTATCCCGTTTGATACCTGATTGAGAATTACCGAACTAGCGTCATCAGCTATGTCTGATGAAAGCTCTATACCCCTGTTTATTGGGCCTGGATGCATCACAGTTACATCTTTATCCGCATTTTTTAATTTCTCACGTGTAAGCCCATAAAACCTTGAGTATTCCCTTAATGATGGAAAGTATACCGATTCCTGACGCTCCATCTGAATACGGAGCATTATTACAACGTCAACGCCTTCTATAGCTTCTTCTAAATTATAAAATGCGCGTACTTTGGGTTTTTCAATATATTTCGGTATTAGAGTTGGCGGGCCTACGACTCTGACCTCGGCTCCGAGTTTTACTAGCCCCCAGATGTTAGAGCGTGCAACTCGGCTATGGAGAATATCTCCAACAATAGCTACTTTTAGCCCTTTGATTTTGCCCTTCATTTCTCGGATAGTAAATAGATCAAGAAGAGCCTGACTCGGATGTTCGTGTGATCCATCTCCGGCATTTATAATAGAGGAATTAAGTTCTCTAGCTAAAAGCCAAGGCGACCCCGACATCGGGTGTCTAATTACTATTACGCTTGCGCCCATAGCTTCAAGATTTCTTGCGGTATCTAATAAAGTTTCGCCCTTACTTACGCTGCTATGTGAGAGGGTGAAGTTAAGTACATCAGCGCTAAGTCTCTTTTCAGCTATTTCAAATGAAGACCTTGTCCTAGTGCTCGGCTCATAAAAGAGATTGCAAACGGTGACACCTCTTAAGGCGGGCACCTTTTTCACATCCCGCGCCGATACTTCTTTCATTGATTCTGCGGTATCGAGAATGAGTGTTATTTCTTCTGCCGATAACTCCTCAAGCCCCAAAATGTGTTTACGCTGAAATGTCATTTTATCCTTTTTTGACAATTACTTCGTCTTTACCGTCAGTTTCTTTTAAATGCACTCTAACCTTTTCTGAAATCAGAGTATTTACCTGAAGACCTAGATAATCAGGCTGGATCGGCAGTTCTCTATGCCCCCTATCGACCATGGCTACCAATTGGATTGAAGATGGCCTACCAAAGTCCATAATTTCCTCAAGAGCTGCTCTTGTTGTTCTGCCTGTATAAATTACATCATCGACTAATATTACTTTCTTGTCTTCTACCGAAAAAGGTATTTCGGTCTTCTCTACCTTAGGCCATTCTGTTTTATGTCTCAGATCATCTCTGTATAGCGTTATGTCTAATGTGCCCATTGGGGGTTTAATTTTTTCAAGCTTATTAATTCTTTTAACAATTCTCTCTGCAATATGAACTCCGCGTGTTCTAACTCCAATTATAACGAGATCTTTAGCACCTTTATTTTTCTCAAGTATTTCAGAAGTGATGCGCACGATTGTGCGGTCAATAGTTTCAGAATCCATCAGTACATTTTTAGCCATGATTTATCCCTAAGAATTTATTATTGCATATTATAACTTTATTAATCTATACCTGAAAGAATCCTATTCCATCTAACTTTATTTGCAATATCCGGACTTCCGAAATCCCAAGACCAATGGATCAGAAAAGCCTTACCCGCTATATTCCCTATCGGCACAAACCCCCAAAACCTGCTATCTTGACTATTATCTCTGTTATCACCCATTACAAATACAGATCCTTCAGGCACTTTAGTAACAGGGATATAGCTGCCTCTGTTGGTGTTTTCTTTCCCCTTTCTAAAGATCACTGTATGATCTTTTCCAAATAGATCTTCTTCGTATTCATCAAACTGCTCACTGTTTCTCTCATCTGAATAATCGCCTATATATTCTAGTGGAACTTCCTCACCGTTAACTACCAGATTTCTACCATTTAAATCTATATAATCACCAGGGAGTCCAATTACACGCTTTATGTAGTACAGGCCGTTCTTTGAGGGGTCTCTTTCGTTATTTGGATATGTAAAGACAATCACATCCCCTCTTTTTATTTTTTCAAGCGGCAGGATTTCAATATCCGTAAACGGAATTTTGGTTCCGTATACAAACTTGTTGACTAGAAGATGATCACCTACAAGGAGTGTCGGGATCATAGAGCCTGAGGGGATTTTGAAAGGCTGAAAAACAAAGGTTCTTATTATAAGTGCCAAGATAATGGCGAAAGCCAGAGCTTCGATATTTTGTCTTAGCTTTGATTTTTTATATTTAGATAGATAATCCGAAGATGCTATTTCCAGGTCCTCAGTAGTCTTCAATATATCCTGGTAATTCTGAGCAGCTATAGCTCGTTCCAGATTCGCTACCCTTTGTTCAACAATGCTAACTGCATCGGGAGCAATTGTTGATCTATTCTTTTCAAGAACAAGTTTGGTTTCCTTAATAATTTCTTTGGCTTTTTTCTTAGCTTTGGATTCTTTTGAGAATATATTTAGCATGATTGGGATTGGAGTATATATGGCTTATGGAACTGTTTCAATATATTTACAGAGCACTTATTAAATGATCACATCAAAATCTCTGGGTACCGCTAGATTCTAGATATAAAAGGATGACAATCTTACTATAATGCTTCTATTTCCTGCATTCTCTCCACAGACTTAACCCCCTTAACCTTTTTAATTGAGTTAATTACATCCTCCAGCTGGGATAGGTCTGAAACGACTACATCAAATGTACCGATAGCATCCTCTACATCGGTAGAATGGATTTCCGCTTTGGAGATGTTCACTTCGGAGGTAGAAAAGGTCTTGGTAATGCTTGAGAGAATTCCAGGCCTATCTGTACAAGTAACAAGAATTCTTGCGGGCCTTGATCCTTTAAACTTAGCATCCCATTCAACATCAATTCTTCTGGCAAGGTCGACCTCAAGAAGTCTAGGGCAATCATTCCTATGAATTGTTATACCTTTACCGCGTGTTATATATCCGACAATTTCTTCTCCGGGCAAAGGTGAGCAACAATTGGCAAACCTTATCATTACGTCATCATAACCTCGAACAAGAACCCCGCCGTCGCTTGAGCTTGTTATAGTTTTTATTATCTTTTCAATTCTTTCTTTATTGGACGTAGAGTCTAAGTTTTCCAAAGGCACTGCTTTTTTAAGCAGGTCGTTAGCTGAAATCTTGCCGAATCCCACAGCAAGATAAAGATCCTTTACATCTTTCACTTTGAATTCTGGCAATATATTTGAAATATCACCCTTTTTTACCATAGCCTGAAAATCTAGTCCGTGTTGCTTAAATTTTCTTTCACAAATAGATTTCCCAACGATCTCAGACTGTTTCCTCTCTTCTGTTCTTAGCCAATTGCGAATTTTTGTCTTTGCGCCGGATGTAACAACGAATTTCAGCCAGTCCCGATTAGGATGTTGTTCCTTTGAAGTAACAATCTCAACCCTGTCTCCAGTTTTTAATTGATGATTTAGCGGCACTAACTTTCCATTCACATTAGCTCTAGTAGATTTATTTCCGACCTCTGTATGAATAGAGTATGCAAAATCAATTGGAGTAGCCCCGGTGGGAAGTTCCTTAAGATCGCCATTCGGAGTAAAAACGTAGACTAGGTCTGCAATGAGTTCTCCTTTAATCGCCTCCATATATTCCGTAGGGTCTTGAATGTCCTTCCATTCAAGAAGCTGCCTTAAGGTTGCATATATTTCATATGTTCCCCCGCCGTCCAATTTCCCCTCTTTATATTTCCAATGAGACGCCACACCGGACTCAGAGACCTCATGCATCGCTCGGGTTCTAATCTGTATTTCCATTCTTTCCCCAAAAGGTCCAATTACTGTGGTATGCAGTGACTGGTATCCATTACCTTTAGGAAGTGCTATATAGTCTTTAAATCTTCCGGGAACAGGCTTCCAAGAAGCGTGCACTGCTCCCAAAGTCTCATAACACTCTTTTAGAGAGTTTGTAATAAGCCTAAACGCTATAACATCATATATATGTTCAAAATCCAGATTTTGTTCCTGCATTTTTCTATAAATGCCATATATATGTTTAAATCGACCTGTAATCTCAGGACTTAAATCAAACTCCGAAAGTTTCTCGGCAAGTATTACCCTTGAATCCTCAACATGCGCTTCCCACGCCTTTCTTTTCTTTGCAATTTGTTCTGAGAGTATTTTATATTCATCCGGATTTAGGTATCTAAAGGATAGATCTTCAAGCTCCGTTGTAACCCAATTGATTCCTAGTCTATGAGACATAGGCGCATATATATCAAATGTTTCACTAGCTATTCTTTTTTGCCTATCGGCAGAAAGATGCTCTAGAGTTCTCATATTGTGGAGTCTGTCAGCAAGTTTAACAAGAACTACTCTTATGTCTTTCGCAGTGGCTAGAATAAGTTTTCTGAACCCCTCAGCCTGACGTTCAATTTTAGAGGTATAAGGCAGCTGACCAATCTTAGTAACCCCCTCAACAAGAGAAGCTATTTCTTTACCGAACATAGATTCGATTTCTTCAGAAGTTGCCAGAGTATCTTCCACTGTGTCATGGAGAAGCCCTGTTATTATTGAGGAAACATCAAGTTTCATATGAGATAAAATACCGCTTACTTCAAGAGGATGGCTTAGATAAGGCTCACCCGAACTGCGCTTTTGTCCCGAATGAACCTTTGCAGAGTATACATATGCTTTTTTGATCATCTCTATATCTTTTTCAGTTAAGTGGAGATAACCATTAACATTTTCAATTATGTCGTTGAGTCTAATCATTTTATCTTTCTAAAAATTATCTTTTATTCTTTCTAACACCCTTTTACTCTGACATCTTGTTGAAATAATAATTGAGTGAATAGTCTTAAGCGCCTCGTCTAGTTGATCATTAATAATAATAAAATCATATTCTTCTAAAATTGCGGGAGCCATCTCTTCTTTTGCCCGAGTAAGCCGTTTATCAATATCAATATCTCCATGACCCTTTCTTTGACTCAGCCTCTCTCTTAATATTTCAAAAGTAGGCGGCATAACAAAACAAAATATTGCTTCCGGACAAGATTTCTTTATCTGACTAGCCCCTTGCACATCTATATCAAGAAGCAGATCAACTCCGGATTTTTCAGCATCCTCAAACTCTTCCACCGGTGTCCCATAATAATGTCCATGCACAAATGCATGCTCAATAAAACGTTTCTCCTGAACCATCTTTTCAAATTCGGCCTCGGTAATAAATTTGTAATCCTTACCGTCAACCTCACCTTCCCTGGGTTTTCTAGTCGTACATGACACCGAGAACCTGAGGTTATCAAGCTCATGCAACATGCTCTTAGCTAGTGTAGTTTTTCCGCCCCCTGAAGGGCCTGAAACTATGAATGCAATTCCTTTTCTCATTTAAATTCTCTCAATCCTTTTCAGTTGAATATGCCGATATATTGTAACTTATTATTAATTCTAGGATAGATACCTATATTTTTCAATAAATATAGGAGGTTGGAGGGTCTGATTATTTTTCTTTTTTATTGATCTCTTCAACTACTTTCTTGACGTCTTGAGACTTCTCTTTATTCAAGACTAAAATTGAATCCTCAGATTCCACAACTACCAGACCTTCCACGCCAACTAGCGCTATAAGCTTCTCTGTGCCGTAAACTAAACAGTTAGACGAATCAATAGATACCACCCTTCCCCTAATGACATTTTCACTATCCTCTTTCCTTAAATATTCATCAAGTGCAGACCAGCTGCCTACATCACTCCATGGGAAATTTATTGGTATTACCAAAGTATTTTCAGAATGCTCCAGTATTAATTTATCTATTGATCCCGGTGTGAGGGTGTCATAGAATTTGCTTACAGAATCCTTTTCCGATAGCTGGCCTAAATTATTAGAGATTTCATCAAAAGAACTTTGCCACGCCGGAATTATGTCACGAAAAGCTGAAATAATGGATGAATTTTTCCAAATAAAGATACCGCTGTTCCAATAATAGCCCCCCTGATTTAAAAAGCTAAGAGCAGTTTCTATATCAGGTTTTTCTGTAAACTTATCAACTTTATAAGCGCTGTAATTATCAGATGAGAGAAGTTCTATATCTGTTTTTATATAGCCGTAACCTGTCTGTGGAGCTGTAGGAGTAACACCAAGGGTTATGAGAGGGTATTGGCCATTATCAAGTTTTGTATCGGCCACATTTGCTGCAAAACTCAGAGCATTTCTAAATTCCTGATCGTCTCCGATAACATGGTCGGCTGGCAGAACAACCGTAAGCGAATCTTCATTAATTTTGTTTATCTTAAGAGAGCTGTATGCAATACACGGGGCAGTATTTTTCCCATCCGGCTCAAGAATCAAGTTTTCGATAGGGAGTTCAGGAAGATGCTCCAGTGTTAGATCTGCGTAAATATCACCGGTTACAACAAAGATCCTTTCAATTGGAATCAGAGGCAGGATTCTATCGACGGTTTGTCTTATCAAAGACTTTTCGCCTACCAATGATAGAAACTGTTTAGGATTAGATTTTTTGCTCAGTGGCCAAAACCTCTTCCCCTCTCCTCCCGCCATTATTAGTGCATTAAGTTTCATAGTTAGATAATAATTTACTCCTAGATTTTATCAAACAGATAAGTCTCAAGAAAATAGATATTCTATCTGACTTATTGATACAGATTTTAAAGAATCTGTTACTAATTCAGCTTTTGATAGATCTTCTGCAGAGTAAGAATTTGTAATCGCCAGGCACTTCATTCCTGCGGAGTGTGCGGCTTTAATACCGGAGATAGAATCCTCAATCACAAGACATTCGTCAGCCGATATCTGTGCTGATCCTAGATCATTTAGCTGCCCCAGAACTTTCAGATACACCTCAGGATCGGGTTTGCAGTTAACAACTTCATCGGCGCTCACAATAATATCAAAATGCTTTTTCAAATCAACAAACTCAAGTATCTCCACAATTTCATCTCTAAGTGCGCCTGATCCTATGGACAGAGGATATTTGCCGCTGATCTTAGATATAAAATCCGGCACTCCCTCCAAGATTAGAATATTCCCTCTTAATACATTATTAAAATGCCCCGATTTCCGATTAATATAATCAGACACAATAGCTCCATCATGCTCAATATTTCTATCTTTGAGTAGTTCTTTAAAGAAGGTTTTATCATCATAAGCTAAATAATTATCATTATACTCTTCTTCTGAAAGAGTGATCCCGTCTTCCTCAAGCGTTAGTTGAAAGGCCTTAAGATGAAGTGGCTCGGTATCTGCTATAACCCCATCAAAATCAAAAATAATTGCTTTTAACATTATACTTTTATTCCTTGGAATGCAGTCTGTCCTTAGTAATCTACATCATGATGATTAAATGAAAATAAGCTCTAAGAAAAACCTTTATTTATTTTAGTTCCTTAATTGGTAAAATTTAACAAATTATGATGAAATGTGTATTTGATAAGTCTGAATTTTCATGCATCTTTTAACATATTCTTACATCTAATCTTTAAATGGGAATTTCAATGAACCAGAAACAGTGCGCCAAGGTTTTAAAAGCTCTAGCAGACGACACGCGTCTTAAGATACTTGAATTCCTCTTTAAAGGTGAATACTCCGTGTCTGAAATAGCATGCTCAACCGATATTGATTATTCTCATGTATCCCACCATTTAGGAGTTTTGAGAAACGCAGGGATTGTGCTGGACAATAAAGACGGCAAATTTGTAATGTATAAACTTCACCCGGACTTTCGCAGCGAGAAAACAAATGTACTTGATTTTTCCTGCTGTAGCATAGAGTTTAGTGATGTAAATTTAGTTGGTAACATTAGAAATAAACTATAATCTTTATTCCGATGTAGATATGAACATCTGTATATATGAACATCGTAACAATATAATGTGCACATAACAATTATTGTTTTGCTAACAACAATATTCAGGAGGCTTTTCATAAATGGAAAGAACAGAGAAGACAAGAGAGTTTGTTCAAGATTACTACGGGAAAGCGGCTCAGCAAACAAGAGAAGACCTCTGTTGTCCTACAAGCTATCCAACTGAAGATATCGGACACATCCCACAAGAAGTGATAGATAGATTCTACGGATGCGGAAGCCCTATGAGCTTAGCCGGCATTAAAGAGGGGGAAGCTATAGTAGATTTGGGATCAGGAGCAGGGATTGATTGTTTCATAGCTGCCAAGAAGGCTGGATCTAGTGGGAAAGTAATTGGCGTAGATATGACCGATGATATGCTAAAAGTTGCAAATGAAAATATAAGTGCGGTATCTTCAAATCTTGGTTACGAAAACGTTGAATTCAGAAAAGGATATCTAGAAGAAATACCTGTTGATAACAAATCAGTGGATTTAATAACTTCGAATTGTGTAATTAACCTATCCCCGGATAAAAGAAAAGTGTTTAGAGAGATGATCAGGGTCTTAAAAGATCACGGTAGAATTGTCGTTTCAGACATCATCTCCTCTCAAAGAATTCCAGAGAATATTAGAGACAATGATGAGCTATATGGGGAATGTATTGCCGGCGCATTAACTGAGAAACAGTTCTTATCCTACTTAGAACAAGTCGGTTTTTACGGCATAGAAGTGCTAAGCAAAACATACTGGAAATCAATAGAGAATATAGATTTTTGTTCAATTACACTCAGGGCTTATAAGTT
>SPCL01000269.1 GCA_004525335.1 Thermodesulfobacteriales bacterium | reverse complement strand
TCGATCGTTAATTCTGATTTATTTCTTGTCCTGTAAGGCAAATTATTCACCCCCATGGGTTTTTTACCTCATTCTAATATTATCAATATGGAATATTAGTAATTATCGGTCTAATGTGGTGGTAAGAGACATGCACATTCTTATACGTTAAAAAATAAAAAATATGGGCTCATAAGCCCACTATAAAGTTCACTTACTTTCATTCACACTTTTAATTAATTCTTGCAAGGGTATATTTCGGTGTTCCTGTGGTAGCTTTGGTCTAATTGCCTGGTCATTGATTATTGTGAATTTCCCATGCACCCATCCTGTCACTCTTAAGTGTTCACTCCCGATATTCTTAGTAAAGGGATCTTCTGTAGTAAGGAAGAGGAGAACCTTTTCATTAGGTTTAAATTCAGCCTCATCTTCAACTATCATTGAGTCATCGTCTACCTTACCTCCAAGTGTTCTCACTGTGATTTCTTTTGTAGATTGTGGGTTTTTAAGATATTCATCAACTCTTATAATAAAATCTGTATAGATACGCTCATCATCAATTTTTACTGGTCTTTTGCCATCCGTAGTTGTCCATCTACTTGGGAGAATCTCTTTAACTTCTCCTATTACGATCACATCTGAACCTTTTACTAGATTTGTGGTATTCAACACGTTGACATCCCAAAGCCCTTCTGAGTGTATAGTTATTGGTTCTGTATTCTTTCCACTGACAAAGATTGCTATGCCTCCCACTATAATGATTATAGCGAGCAATGTGCTAGCATATAATATCTTTTTATTGCTCATCTTTTCACCTCACTTCATGGATAAATATAATTAATCCCATTTATGTCGTCTTGTGTTAGAGATCTTCTCTGCCCCATGTAATATTGATACATAACCGCACTAGAACTACTTGAGTGTCCCAAGCTTAGCCAGTGGCCAAATTCATGCAATGCAGTAGTTTCAATATCATACGGCGGATATGATGAACCAGGAGAAGTTGTCCAACTCTTCGCACTATTTATATCTGTAACGACCCAAAGAATGACAGAGCCAATGGAATTTGTAGTGGTAGTTCCCAGTGGGCCATTACTTCCCAGGTCTGTCCAATCCACTTTGGAGGTGATTTCCCATGAATCATAGTTAAAAGTAAAAGCTGATCCTGCGTTACTCCATGTGTTTGCCGCATTTTTTACAGACTGCTCATACCCATCTGGGAAATCTGAGCTAAATCGCCAGTCAGCTGTCCCAAAGGTCCATTTGTAACCATTGTAAGTATAGGCATTAACTGTCGGAACTAGAAATACTAAGAGAGCTACTACTACAATTAGAGCAGCAATTAGCCTTTTTTCAGCTATGCCTGGTTTTTTATTTATTTTCATAATCTTTATCCTCCTTCATTTTTTTTTATATCGAAAGCAAAACCAGTTTAGATTTGGCTTATACCGAAATTTGCCTTCGTGCACTTCTGGTATAAGCTGCTTTTGTAAAACTGCTTACCCAAAAGCTTTTTTGTGACCGTAAAATCAGAATATTGGAGTTTTCAACCACTCCACTCTCAACTTTACAGACACAACTTTTAAATCAGTATCCTAATATTTATTTCAAATGATATATAAAAAACAGCAATGTTAAAAATTTCAAAGGCATTGAAATTTTCACGACGTTTGAAATATCAAGAAACTGATTAATTTTTTAAGGTGTGATTTTTAGCAACTCGCCCACCTTACGACTTTTAAACTCTTCAACTCCTGTAGCTATTTCAGGGGTTCTTCGATTGCATGTAGCTTTTCTGTTTGCAGGCATCGAGCCAAAGATAATGATTTATCTGGGTGGCAGGCTGATTATTTATGCGACTTATACTCTTGACTGTTCCTTAGAATGCGAAGAAGGCATAATAAACAGGATCGAATTAACAGGGGCACAGAACCACATTGCTGTTACTGCTTGCATCATCGCTTCTTGATGAAACGTCTACAGTTATTGCCCCGCTATCTTAATATCCCCATATTCAACCTGTGTTTGCCTGTACTAATCCAAATCCATACACATTGTCTTTCCCTTGCGCACCAGCTCAATTGAATTGTTGGCCAATATTGCCCTGACCACATCAGGTGATGCACCATCATTGTTCTGCATCATCAGACCTGCCACTCCACTGACAAAAGGCGCTGCTATTGAAATACCGCTCATTGAACGAAAGCTCCCGTCCTCATTTTATCGTAACTACTCACCTTTAAGAAGCAGCAACATTTTGAAATTCGCTTTCTGAAGATTGCCCCAACCTTTTTTGAATCATTTCCATAAATTCCTGTCCTCTTTTCTTTGCTGTCTCATAAATACTCAAAATCACTTCAAAGACT
>SPCL01000145.1 GCA_004525335.1 Thermodesulfobacteriales bacterium | reverse complement strand
GTATTTTTGCAGAAACTATCAAGACTGTCAGAGAATATAACCCGGAAGTTAAGATCGAAGTTTTAATACCAGACTTTAAAGGTGATTCCCAGGCGCTTAATCAGATACTCGAGGCAGGACCTGATGTGCTTAATCACAACATTGAGACTGTTCCCAGACTTTATCGTTTACTACAGCTGACACAAAGCGGCAGGAAGAGATCTGTCCGCCCCCAGGCCAACTACGCGTGGTCTTTGAAGGTTCTTTCTGAGAGTAAAGAAAGAGGGAATAAGGATATGCTCACTAAATCAGGAATCATGGTCGGTCTTAGTGAGGAAATCGATGAAGTACTCCAAACTTTAAGAGACTTGAAAAACGTAGGATGCGATATTGTCACAATAGGGCAATACTTGCAGCCAACTATTGATCATTTGCCGGTTTCTAAATTTTATCATCCTATGGAATTCGATTCATTAAAAGCCTATGGTGAGAAAATTATAGGTATTCCCCATATAGAAGCGGGTCCGCTAGTCAGAAGCTCATATCATGCTGAGAAGCAGGTTCTTAAACTAGGAAACAACTCAGTTAATACAAAGTTTGGAACTTCTGATGACCCACTCATTTTAGAACAAATAACTCCTTGATAAATTCCTAAAAGCATTTAACATCTTTTCACTATGAAATACGTAATCCTGCAAGGCGATGGAATGCCCGATCATCTGCTCCCTGAGCTTGGGGGGAAAACCCCTCTTGAGGTAGCCAACACCCCTAATTTGGACAAAATCGCTAAATGTGCAATTAAATTCGGCATGGTTAAAACTATTCCAGATCCACTTCCTCCGGGAAGCGACGTTGGAAATCTAACGGTGCTAGGATATGACCCTATGATCTACTACACTGGGAGATCGCCTCTTGAAGCCGCAAGCATGGGAGTCTCACTCGGTACAACCGACGTTACACTTAGATGTAACTTGGTGACATTAGCCGACGAGGGTGGAAGCACCATAATGGAAGATTACAGCGCAGGGCATATAACAACTGAGGAAGCAAAGGAGATTATACTCGATCTTAAAGGTGAACTTGATCAAGAGAATTTGACACTTCATCCCGGAGTCAGCTACAGACATCTACTCGTCTGGTCTGGGGGAAATAAGGATGTCTTGACTACTCCCCCTCACGATATATCGGGAAAGGATATTGCAACATATTTCCCAAGCGGTGAGGGATCTCAAAAACTAAACGAACTCATTGAAAAATCTAGAGAAATCTTAAAAGATCACCCGGTAAACAAAAAAAGGGTCCAAGAAGGAAAAAACCCTGCCACAAGCATATGGCTTTGGGGTCAGGGTGTAGCGCCGACAATGCCTACATTTAAAGAACTCTACGGTTTAACTGGGTCTGTTATATCAGCTGTTGATCTCGTTAAAGGTATAGGTAAATACGCGGGGCTCGATGTAATAGATGTTCCGGGGGCCACGGGATATTTAGATACAAATTACGAGGGCAAAGTCGATTATGCGTTAAATTCCCTTGAAGAAGTTGACTTGACCATGATTCATATTGAGTCGACCGATGAAACAGGTCATATGGGTGATGCTAAGCTAAAAATCCAGGCAATTGAGGATTTTGACGGTAGAGTAGTTGGACGTGTACTGGAAGGAATAAAGAGATTTGGTGATTATAAAATTTTAGTTATGTCTGATCATCCTACTCCTATTGACATTAGAACGCATATAAACGAACCTGTTCCATTTGCAATCTACAGCTCTGCAGATGAGAGCGTGAAAAATGATTCCTTTGTTTACACCGAGAAATCGGCCAGCACTTCCGATGTTTATGTAAATGAAGGGTATAAACTTGTAAGCATGCTAATTGAAGAATGAAACTTAGGTTTTATATAATTTAAGCTTCCTCTCTTTTTACTAAATCCCACAGTTCATCCATTTCTTCTAGAGTAAGATCGGATAATTGTTTATCCATTTTTCGAGCCTTGTCTTCTACTTGACTAAATCTACCGATGAACCCGTCTATTGCTTTATGGGCGGTTTTTTCAGAGTCCAGTTTGAGATGTCTACCTAAATTAACAATTGAGAAAACGAGATCCCCCCATTCTTTTTCAATCCCCGGCCCATTTTGATTTTTTATCTCTACTTCTAATTCCGATAGCTCTTCTTTTACTTTTGGTAGAACTTCTTCTGCGCTTTTCCAGTCACAACCGACTTGCGAGGCTTTCTCGCCAACTCTATGCGCTCTTAACAGTGAGGGCATAGTTCGAGGGATTTCAAGCAGCCTTCTCTTTCGGGACTTTTCCTTGAGCTTTTGCTTATGCCAAATCTTGATAGCCTCTTGTGCATCTTTAGCCTTTTCATCCCCAAACACATGCGGATGCCTGCTAATCAGTTTAGTATGGAGCCTGTCCACAACTTCCTCAATGTCGAACTCTCCATCTTCTGATGCTATCTGAGAAGCGAATATAACCTGAAAGAACAGATCGCCAAGCTCCTCTATGATGTCATCCTTATCTTTAAGCTCAATCGCCTGAACGGTCTCATATGCTTCCTCGATGATATATGGTGTTACAGTGTTGAGCGACTGCTCTCGATCCCAAGGGCACCCCTGAGGACTTCTCAAATACCTTGAAAGCTCAACAAGATCCTGAAAACTCTTTTTCATTTTTTCTTCCTTGAAACAATATTATGTCTAGAAACTCTATATGAATATTAGGCTGATACAATAGAAAAAGATTGTAGTAAAAAGATTAAGCCATTATCAAACTTTAGGATGGTTTTTCCTTAGACTTTTACTCTAAACCTCTTTGGATACTTTGTAAGATTTGTACAACCGTTTTTTTCAACGACAACGACATCTTCGATCCTAATACCGCCTAGTTTCTCGTAGTATAGGCCTGGCTCAACTGTTACAACATTGCCTTCTCTCAGTATTTCATCACCCATTCCGATTCTTGGAGGCTCATGTATTTCAAGTCCAAGACCATGGCCTGTGGAATGTATGAATCCCTGCTGCTTGCCGTTGAGATTTCCTGTTTCAAAACCCTGTTCGTTAAAATAGTCAACAATTGCAGTGTGGATATCCTTAGATTTTACGCCGTCTTTTATCATGCTGATTCCCAGTTTCTGACCGTTCAGAACCGTATTGTACATTTTTACAAGCTTCTCAGACGGCTCGCCTCTAATTACGGTCCTTGTCATATCACCAAAAAACCCGGTCTCTTGGGATCTTGGGAAAATATCAATAACAAGAGGTTTATCCGCAAAAATCGGCCCCTGTCCACTATGATGAGGCATAGAAGAATGGACACCTGAGGCTACAATTGTATGAGACGCATTGTATCCCATCCTGGAGAGCTCAGCGCTGATCTCTCCCTTTACCTTCTCTGAGGTGAGTATCTGACCATTTACGTAGAGCTTATTTCTTTTGATTTCTGAAGAAGCCACTATCCTTATGGCCAAGTCCATCGCTCTGGCTGTTTTTCTTACTGCATCTTTAAGCGAGTTTACCTCTTGAGGGGTTTTTATAAGACGCTCTTTAAAGAAAGGTTCTTCTTCGCTGACCTTAATTGTATATCCACGCTTCCTTAATTCATCAGCATATTTTATAGAAAACATTCCGGGGACAAGAGCTTTTTTAATCTTAAGATCTTTGAGCACCTCATCCACAATATCTACAAACCTGATGCGCTTACGCTTTTTAGAAGCAAGTTTCTTTTGGTATTCTGAAAGTGATAAAATTGTATCGACAGTAGCATCGTCTTTGCCCCTATCAATTTCCAGATCACTAAGGACGAGCATCTTCTCACCCTTATGTTCTATATAAATAACTGGGTCAGGAACAAAAAAGTTGGTCCTGTAAAGAAGGTCCGCATTGTTGTCTGTAGTGTCAATAATTAGTAAAGTGTCCTTACTCATTACAAAAACTATACACAACGACCGATCTAAATATCAAGAGAAGCCGTATATCATAATGAAAATCAAAATTTGTCCCTAATTTTATAGTAGACACATGTTATAATAAAAATGCTTCTTTGATAAAAAAATAAACAGAACAAAAGAGGGCACTATGACCAACAAAACTTATTTTTTTATTTTAGTATTGATCGCTTTCGTTTTTGCACTAATAGGGACAATAAAACCTGTAGATGCCCAAGAGGCTAAAAAAATATCTGTCGATCAGATTTGTGAGTCTAATATGGATGAACCCATGGGTGGGGACAATCTATACAAAGACAAAATGGTACAAACCAGCCTCGAGGTTAATATGGTTAGAAAAATTCACTCGTTATGCCATGATGCGCCAGAGGGAACATTTACTGTGGAATTTGTAACTAAAAGCGATAGAGTGATTCAGTGCTTCTGTAATGCGCCGGATCAACAAAGTATTTTAGAAACACCTAAGGGAAGTACAATAAATATTCAAGGTACTTTTAAATCCATGACTGCTTCATTTTTTGAGACTGAATCTAAACAGTGCACGCTAACTATTCAAAATTGTACTTTTAATTGATTATGCAAACAGCCCTAAAGTTTATTTATTCATTATCACTCATTTTTTGGATAGGAAGCATTTTCTTCTTTTCCATGTTTGCCGCTCCTAGTATTTTTAAGGTTTTAACTCGTGAGCAGGCTGGAAATGTAGTTTCAAATATATTCCCTAAGTACTATCTGATTGCATATATTTGCGGGACCGCTGCTCTTGTCAGTTCCTTTGTGCTTATATATTTCTGGAGCAACTTCTCATATACCGGCAACATTATAAAATTGGCGGCTTTATTTATCATGCTCGGCCTTGCTGTTTATGCTGGGGAGGTCCTCACTCCACAGACCCATGAAGTCAGAACAGAGATGAGAAGCTTCCAAGAAGATACTCTGGAATACAAAGAAATACGCAAGGAATTCAGCAGCTTACATAGAACTTCGGCGATCTTAAACTCTGCCATTTTTATTTTAGGCATTGCCTTAGTCCTCCTTAGTGCATATACTAATAGGGAATAATTAACAAAGGGAGGTAGTTATTAATGTTCAGTGTAACTACTAAAGCTGCTAGCGAAATTAAAAAGTTGCTGGCTGAGGAAAACATTCCAGAGGGAGTATTAAGAGTAAGAGTTGTGCCCGGTGGATGTTCAGGATTTTCATATGAAATGGGTTTTGACGACGAGATTGAGAAGTCGGACGAAATTATTGAATCAGACGGAGTAAGAGTAGCTATTGATGAGCTAAGCTATCCTTATCTTGAGGGCAGCGTGCTGGACTTCAATGATGGTCTTAACGG
>SPCL01000026.1 GCA_004525335.1 Thermodesulfobacteriales bacterium | reverse complement strand
ATGTTTTGGTTTCCGTTCACACACCCGGCACCTACCTTGGCGCTATCTTTGATCTGTGTATTAAGAAAAGAGGAACTCAACGTGATCTGAAATATGTGACCCAGGACAGAGTCATCGTAGAATATGAAATTCCTCTTTCTGAAATAGTCTTTGACTTTTACGACAGATTGAAATCTGTCTCACGTGGTTATGCATCTATGGACTATGAACCGATTGGGTATAGAGGCTCAGATCTGATCAAGCTAGATGTACTTGTAAACGGAGATCCGGTCGATGCACTTTCTATCATTGTTCACAAGGAACGCTCTTATGAAAGAGGTAGAGATCTCATACAAAAGCTAAGATCCCTTATCCCCAGACAGCTTTACGAGGTAATAATACAGGCCTCCATTGGAAGCAAAATCATCGCCCGTGAATCAGTAAAGCCTGTCAGAAAGGACGTTACAGCCAAATGTTATGGTGGGGATGTAACAAGAAAAAGAAAACTTCTCGAAAAACAGAAGGCAGGGAAAAAGCGTCTCAAACAAGTAGGAAATATTGAAATACCCCAAGAAGCATTCCTAGCTGTCCTAAAAACCAGCGAATAAAAACCTCGCTAATCATAAAGATAATTAGAATCTAATCAGTCTATAAAGTAATCTTAAGGCATATAGACTATTTTAACGGAGGCTTATAATGAGTTTACAGATTGAATTAGAAGAAATGTATAATGGATTTACCAAGAAGGTACCGCCTGAAGTATTAAATTTAATGCTGGGTACGACGCGTAGATTAGTTGATAGCGGAATAGCAGAAAAATCTCTTAAAGTCGGAGAAAAAGCGCCTGATTTTAATCTGCCTAATCCACAAGGCGAATCAGTCAATCTTCACTCATTACTAGAAAAGGGGCCGGTAGTATTAAACTTTTATAGAGGCGGCTGGTGCCCGTATTGCAATCTTGAATTAAACGCTTACCAAAAACGTCTTCAAGACATAGATGCATTAGGAGCATCATTAGTGGCAATATCTCCTCAAACCCCTGACAGCTCATTGTCTACTGCTGAGAAGAATGATCTAAAGTTTGATGTATTAAGCGATATAGGCAACAAAACAGCCAATCAATTTGGCCTAGTTTTTCAGCTTCCATCAGAGCTCCATGAATTGTACTTGAAGTTTGGTATCAATATTCCAAAGTCCAATGGCGATGATTCTTGGGAAATTCCTATGCCGGGAACATATGTAATCGATAAAGACGGAACCGTTCAATATGCGTATGCAAATGCTGATTACACGAAACGTGCTGAGCCGGATGAAGTTATTTCCAAACTGCAAGAATTGAAGAATTAATCCGAACAGGTTTCAGCTGTAATATGAAAGCATCTATTCTGGTTTCTGTTTTAGAAACTATGGTTAGATGCTTTCACTAGCCTTATAAATACTCATTATATTATAAGAATATTGGATCCAATCATCTTTTATTAACCGACATCATCATTTCTGTAATTGCGTAAGTAGCCCCGCTTACAGCATCAGGATCGGTTACGACATTTATTAGAGCAGGAACACCTGAGGAAAAAGCCCGCTCCATGGCGCCACGAAGCTCTTTAGGATCACTGACAAGCTCGCCGTATCCCCCAAGTACTTTTACAATCTCGTGAAACGGAGTTAAATTGAGATCGACCCCTACTTTTGGGCGCTTTTTGCCGTAAGCAATCTCAAGCTGATGCTTGGTCATACCCCACGCTTGATCATTACAAACAATAGCTACAAATGGAATGTTATGCCTGATCGCAGTTTCAAACTCCATAAAATTCATTCCAACTGCCCCGTCTCCGGTAATAAGAGCTACCTGCTTATCAGGGCGAGCCACTTTAGTTCCTATAGCAAAGGGAACGCCGACACCCATACACCCAAGCGGGCCCCCTTTTACATAATGTCCCGGATTTTTCACTTTGTAATGTCCGTCGGTCCAGGTCTGTGTATCGCCGCCATCGATGACGAGTATCCCGTCACCACCTAAAACCTCCTCAACTGCTTTAGCTACTCTAACGGGATGTATAGGCTTTTTATTTGACGCTCTTAGCTTTTCTCCTTTGACTCGCTCCTGATCACGCCACGCACTTGCTTTTTTAGTCCATGAGTCAAAATTTAGCTTAATTGAATTTTCTCTCATACAGCTCGACAATTTATTGAGAACACTGCTCAAATCACCTACCACACCTACATCTGCCGGCCTGTTTCTTCCTATCTCACCAGAATCTATATCCACCTGCACCACTTTGGCCTTAGGGTTAAATGTTCGTCCGAAACCTATATACAAGCTCAGCCTGATGCCAAGAAGAATTATAAGATCAGCCTCAGATGTTACTTTTCTAAACCCGTTTGGAGCAGAGGCGCTCGCTGGGCCAAAGCATAAAGGATGATCATCTGAAACTATTCCGCGTCCGAAGTTTAATGTAAAAAGCGGGATATCAACTCCCTCTATAAAATTAAGGATTTCATTATGAGATCCGGAATACCATGAGCCGCTCCCGGCAATTACAACCGGGCGTTTAGCTTT
The DNA here is from genome assembly GCA_004525335.1 of Thermodesulfobacteriales bacterium. GTDB lineage: Bacteria > Desulfobacterota_D > UBA1144 > Nemesobacterales > UBA2774 > CR02bin9. Next base: position 16,489 of record SPCL01000026.1, on the reverse strand, counting down.
TTTTAGCAGAGATATGAAATTTTCTATAGTATCATGACTCGGCTCAGATTTAGATGAGGGGATCAAGGTGTTATAAGCAGACAATTTATTTTCATCACAGTTGGGATATAGGACTTCATAAGACATGCCCAGATACACGGGACCGGGTCTATCCGATATGGCTCTTTTATATGCGTTGCTTACATATTCTGGAATTCGAAGAGGATCAAACACTGTGCGGGCCCACTTGGTCACGGGTGCTACCATGGCCTGCTGGTCTATCTCTTGCAAAGAAAGTCTATCGTTTTCCTCTACACCCGATCTTCCAGAGATTATTAGAAAAGGGGCGTTTGACATATATGCCCCGGCAACACCGGTAAGGGCATTAGTAAAACCGGGCCCTGCTGTTACGAGACACACTCCTGGGGTTTTTGAGACCCTGCCATAAGCATCTGCCGCCATTGCGGCTCCTTGCTCGTGATGGGTATCTATAAGTCTTATGCCCAAATCGAGACATGCATTATAGATAGGGTTTATATGTCCTCCTGCAAGAGAAAAAATCTCCTTTACACCAAGCTCATGTAGGGTTTTTGCTACAAGATAACCCCCTTGCACTTTTGCCATTAGATATCCTCCGAAATGTTCATACGTATTACTTTTACACTTTTAGTATTCCAAATCAAATCTACCTTTCATGGTATAGAATTTTTTTGGAAGTCACAATGGCCTAATGTATCGGCTTTGATTACATAATGTGTTAGAATAAACCTTTAAAATTAAGGAGGTAGAAATATGTCTGATCAAGAACAACCACAGGGTCAAAATCAGCCACAAATGGATAGCCTTTCCAATTCAATACTCATGGCTTTTAATCTCGGCGTCCAATTTAATCAACAGACCCAGGGTTCAAAGAGCGTTACAGAGGTTACCGGCGAATTGGGGCATACAATTTATACTAACATGACTCAGGTATATGGAGAGAATGTACAGGATGATTTGCTCCGCACGAATACCGAATATTTTCTTCAAATAGCCTTGATGGGATACATAGTACCCTCGGTATGCGCATTCGATGAGGAATTCAAAAATAGACTTCTTCAATTAATCGAGATGAGAGCGAAAAAAACAGAGGGCCAACAGCAAAGTAGAATTATTACTTAGGAGTTTTTATATGGGCAACAAAGTTCTTGGCGGTAGAGAAAAAGTAAAAGTAGCAGTTATTCAGGCTTCTCCGGTATTTATGGATAAGGAGAGGACTATTGAAAAAGCTTGTGGTCTCATAAAGGACGCTGGCAGAAACGGAGCTGAGCTAGTTACATTCTCAGAATCTTTTATCCCAGGGTACCCGGCTTACTATACAGTCGGATACGAAACCCCTCCACATGAATGGGCTGATTTCATGATCAGCCTTCAGGACAATTCCCTTCTAATCCCAAGCGAAGATACAGCAGTTTTGGGACAAGCAGCTAAAGAGGCAGGGGCATATGTTGTAATTGGATGCAATGAACTAGACGACCGCCCGGGAAGCCGCACAGTCTACAACTGTCTTCTTTTCATAGACAAAAACGGAGAAGTAATGGGAAAGCATAGGAAACTTATGCCGACCTGTACGGAAAGAATATATTGGGGGCAGGGGGATGGTAGTGACATAAAAGTATTTGATACGGAGATAGGTCGAATTGGTGGTCTTATATGCTGGGAAAACCACATGACTCTCGTGCGAGCCGCGATGATTCACAGAGGGGAAGATTTTCATATTGCAGTTTGGCCCGGCAACTGGAAAAGAGGGGATCAAAAACTGCTTGACGCCGATACGAGCGAGGGAGGAATTCACTGCAACATACAGGCCTTGATAAAAGTGCACGCTTTTGAAGCTGGTTGTTTTGTCTTAAGCGGCTGTGGATATCTAGACTCGGACGACTTCCCCGAGAAATGGCACGGGATAAGAGACGGCGATCACATAAACTATGATTGGGCCAAGGGCGGAAGCTCTATTGTTAACCCTGCCGGGAGATATTTAGCTGAGCCGAATTTCGAAAAAGATGCAATATTATATGCTGAGTGTTATGCGAATCAGATAAAAGCGGTAAAAGCTGTTTTTGACTCACTTGGACATTATTCCCGTTGGGATGTAGCTCAATTAGCTATCAGGAAAGAGGGCTGGGAGCCGGAATTTGAATTAAAAGATAATCCAAAACCACAAATTGATATAGCCGACTCTGAACTTAAAAGAATTTCAGAACAGTATGAAATTAGCCAAGAAACTCTAGAATTGTTGATCGGAGATCTGACTCAAGCTGATCAAGACTAGGAAGACAATTCATCCATAACAGAATTCAACTCCCCTTCTATTATTAATCTTATATCCTGTAGTTTCTGATCATCTTGGGCTTCGAACCTAAGCACTAGCGCTGGCTGTGTGTTAGAGGCCCTAACAAGACCCCACCCATCAGCAAACTCTATTCTTACACCATCTATATCAATGACTTGGTGCTTTTCGCTTAAACGGTTCTTCACCTCTTCTACCAGCTGGAATTTTATTTCCTCAGGGCAATCCATTCTAATTTCAGGTGTCGATACAGAGTGAGGAACATCTCCAAGTAGTTCCGATACTTTTTTGCCCGTTTTGGAAATTATTTCAAGTAAACGCAGAGCAGCGTATAGAGCGTCATCATAGCTAAAGAATTTATCTGCAAAGAAAATGTGCCCGCTCATCTCCCCAGCCATAGCTGCATTTTCCACTTTCATTTTATTTTTTATCAGAGAGTGTCCGGTTTTCCACATGATAGCCTCTCCTCCAGCATCTTCTATCCCTCTAAAAAGTTTTGTAGAGCACTTTACATCCCCTATAAATTTGGCCCCCTTTTCCCTGGTTAGAATATCTCTTGCAAAAATAAGTACCAGCATATCCCCCCAGATGATATCGCCATTTTCATCAATTACTCCTATTCTGTCGCCATCTCCGTCAAAACCTAACCCAACTTCAAGTTGTTTACTTTTAACGTTATCAATTAGTTCAGCTAAATTCTCTTCTACTGTTGGATCCGGATGATGGTTAGGAAATGTTCCGTCCGGAGTTTCGTAAAGTTCGGTTAGTTCGCATCCGAACTCTCTAAAAACTTCAGGCCCTATAATACCGGTCATTCCATTTCCGTAATCTGCGGCAACTCGGAGACCCGGTTTAATATCCAAATTATCTTTTAGGAATTTTATGTAGTTCTCTCTTATATCGGCGTCGCTCAAACTACCCGAACCAGATTCAAATTCACCTTTTTCTGCCATCTCTCTAATCTCTTGGATCTGCTCTCCGAAAAGGGAATTTTTCCCGGAGGACAATTTGATACCGTTATACTCACCGGGATTGTGGCTCGCGGTTATCATAACTCCGCCGTCAACATCTAGGTTGTATAATGAGAAATAAAGCATAGGGGTCGAGACCATGCCAATATCCAAAACATCGAGCCCTGTCGAATTAATCCCTCTAGCTACTGCTTGTGACAACTCTGGAGAAGTAACCCTGCAGTCTCTACCCATAGAGATGCTGGATGCTCCCAATTTCTTCATATAAGTGCCGTACGCCTTACCTATTAATTCAAAAACTTCCTCGTCGATATCAACTCCTGCTATACCTCTAATATCATATTCTCTGAAAATTCCGGGATTTATACTTATCATCTACATAACCTCCGATTAAATTTTTACGCGGAATTCGGCATAATGCTCCAGATAATCCGGAACATTGAATTTATTAGAATGTGAAACTAAATTTTACAAATCTAACAATGTCTATTATTAAACCTGAATTCACATTTTTTCCAATGCGAAAGAACATCCCCCTTACTAACTACAATTAAAATTCCGAAGTCCTCTATTAGAAAAGCTTCTATAGCTGACGCGTGTTTTTTTCTTTTTTATTCCTACATGCTAAAGTATTTTGATCTTAAATAATGGGAGTAGATATTACATCGTATATTTTAAAAGGTTTGGTCTATGAAATTTAAGAAAACAGCTCTTTTTACCCTTTCTATTATTATTTCGTTAGTACTTTTGGAACTTGGGTTGAGGTTTGTTTTACCTCTTGTAATTGACTTATCCTATACAAATAAAATTTATGATGAGAAACTTGGACACAGAGTCAACAAATCCTTAAGCGGTATTGATGAAAACGGATTTAGAAATTCTAAAATACTTGAACAAGCGGATATAGCTGTTTTAGGAGATTCCCATACATTTGGCGTTAATGCAAGCTTAGAAGAATCATGGCCTCAACAAGTTGCTGAAATGGCCAACATGTCTGTATACAATTTTGGAGTAGGTAATTATGGAAGTCTCCAATATGATTATCTAATGGAGGAGGCAATAAAATTAAGACCAAAAAATATTATTATCGGATTATACCTTGCTAATGATTTGAACGATGTATGCGGATTAATAAACGAAAGACCATATTGGCAAGTAAGGTTAAAAGAACTTGGCTATAGTATTGAGGATTGTATCGATTCTTCTAACCTCTCAAGCATTTTAAAGAATGCTTTGTCAAAGCTGCATTTGTCGTTATTAACAACTCAGGGTTTCAAGAAAATATACGAAAGGCTAAATCTAAGTGATTATATCAAAATTATAGAAGATGAGTTTTTCACAATTATAAAAAATAAGAGAATCGCTTCTCACAAAAGAATGATGGATATGGAAAGAAAACGTATTCGCTTGGGGTTTAAAATTACAAAGGACATTCTAGAGAATAGTAATAGAAAGGCCAATTTAAATAATACGGAATTCGGTGTAGTTTTCATACCATCAAAAGAGAGAGTATTTTTTGACTACTTAACTGAGAAAGGTTATCAACTCCCGGCTGATTATAGTGAATTGGTCGATAACGAAGTTAAACTAATTGAGATGTTTTCAAATTCATTTAAAGAACAAGGAATCAAGTTTGTTGATGCTAAACCTTATGTTGAGGAGCAAATATACAAATCAAAGCCTCTTTACCCGTTGTCTGATAATGGTCATCCATTCGCAATAGGCTACAACGCTTATGCTAGAGCGGTATTTGATTGCATCATTAAAGAGAATATTGATAAAGAATATTGCAACAAAGCACCTTCTGTGAGAGAAAGATTTGCGGATGAGGACTAAATAAACAAAAAGGAGTTATTCTCATCCGGGTATAGAAATATTTAATCATTTATCCATTCATATCTAAAACGCTTAAGCAAGCCTAGAAATTTTGATCATGGATAAAATAAAGCATTATCTTGACTTTAGTTTTCCCCCTTTTATCCTTTCTCCACATGATTTCACCTTCATTCACAGAATTTAAGAAGAAACTCAAAAAAGGAAATTTGATACCGGTCTGGCAGGAAGTGCTTGCCGATTTCGATACTCCTGTGTCAGCTTTTAAAAAAATTGAGTCTGGAAAATACTCTTTTTTACTTGAAAGCGTAGAGGGAGGAGAGAAATGGGGGAGATATAGTTTTTTAGGATCAGAGCCCTCAGTTATCTTCAAATCTAAGAATGGCAATATCCAAATAACCGAAAAGGGGAAAACCAAAAAGAGTAAAGGCGATCCTATAGATGAACTTAGGAATCTATTATCAAGATACAAGCCTGTCATAACTCCAGAGCTTCCTAGGTTCCACGGGGGAGCAGTCGGTTATTTTAGCTATGACATCGTAAGGCATATTGAAGATTTACCTGAAGTTGGAATTGACGATCTCGAACTCTGGGACGCGCTTTTTATGATCACAGATACTGTTTTAGTTTTCGACAATGTGAATCATAAAATTAAAATAATATATAACGCTTATGTACCAGAGGCTAAAAACGCTAGGCAAGCTTATGATACGGCTGTAAAGAAAATTGAAGATATAGTCAAAAAACTTAGAAAACCGGTTAAACATTACAAAAATAGTGATGATAAAACGTCAGGCAAAAAGAAAGGAGCACCTAAACTTAAATCTAATTTTAAACCCGAAGATTATAAAAAAGCGGTTAAGAAAACTAAGGAATACATTAAAGCGGGCGATATAATTCAGGCTGTGATTGCACAAAGATGGAAAACAAAGCTCGATGTGGACCCCTTTGATTTATACAGATCACTCAGGGTTTTAAACCCATCTCCTTATATGTTTTATCTTACTACAAGCACAGAAAAACTTGTGGGCTCTTCCCCAGAAGTGATGGTTAGAGTAGAAGAAGGAGAGGTTGAGAGCCGCCCCATTGCAGGGACTCGACCGAGAGGAAAGAATGAGAAGGAAGACTTGAAACTTGAGAAAGAACTTCTGGCCGACCCAAAAGAAAGGGCGGAGCATATAATGCTTGTTGATCTGGCAAGAAATGATTTAGGCAGAATTTCAGATACAGGAACAGTGAAGGTTGATGAGCTTATGATAATTGAGCGGTATTCACACGTGATGCATATCGTCTCAAATGTAATCTCCAAACTGAGTAAGAAAAAGGACGCCTTTGATGTACTTAAAGCCACATTTCCTGCAGGGACTCTTTCAGGAGCTCCAAAAGTAAGAGCGATGGAAATAATTGAGGAAATGGAACCCGGCAGGCGTGGAGCATACGGCGGTGCTGTAGGTTACTTTAGTTTTTCGGGAAATATGGACACTTGCATTACTATAAGAACATTTGTCATAAAAGACGAAGAGATATATATTCAAGCTGGGGCCGGAATCGTTGCGGACTCAAACCCGGAGAAAGAATATCAGGAATCAGTAAATAAAGTAAAAGCTCTCGTTAAGGCAATTGAAGTAACTAAGTCAGGCTTGTAGAAGAGATAAAATGATATTAATGATCGACAACTACGACTCATTCACATATAACCTGGTTCACTATTTAGCTGAGCTGGGAGAAGAGGTAGTGGTTCATAGGAATGACAAAATAGAGCTTGAAGATATTGGGAAACTTAACCCCGATATGATGGTAGTATCTCCAGGGCCTTGTACCCCCAAGGAAGCGGGTATTTCAGTTGATGCTATTAAAGAATTTGCAGGGCGTATGCCGATACTGGGAGTTTGCTTGGGCCATCAATCCGTTGCCTATGCATATGGTGCCGAGATAGTAAGAGCCGACAGGCTTTTACACGGAAAAACATCAGAAATTCACCACGACGGAAAGGGGATATATAAAGACATCCCTGATCCATTTGAGGCTACCAGATATCATTCACTTCTTATAAATAAAAAGTCATTGCCAGATGAGTTTGAAGTTACTTCCTGGACTGATGAGGGTGAAATAATGGGTATACGGCACAAAGAGCACTTAATTGAGGGTGTACAGTTTCATCCTGAATCCATTCTAACCAAGCATGGAAAAGACCTTCTTAGAAATTTTATTGCACTTGCCAAGAAACATAATAAGAAATAATACTCAAAATTGATTCCGAGCAAACGCTCGGTTAAATTAAGCATGCTTTCGGAACTAGTTACGAGTACAGGAGTATAAAAATGGAATTATTGTTCAAACCCCGCGATCCTAAATACATCGGGAAAGGAACCCTACCGTTCGGCACTTTCGAGGATACGAATGAATGGCAGCCTCTCACAAGATATCTGGAGAAGGGTGCAGAGATGTTTCCCGACAAAACTCTCTTTAGTGTGGCAGACCGCGACGGTAATATAAGTAATAATTTCACATATGAACAAACAAATAGTTGGGCTAACCAAGTAGCAAATGGATTAAGGGGTGATTTTGGCATAGAGAAAGGTGAAAAAGTTGGTATTTATATGCTTAACTCACCTGAATACGTAGTTTCAATTTTAGCTTGCCACAAGACAGGCGCAGTACAGGTACCTATTAATAAAGATGAAAAAGGTGAGAGGCTAGCTTACGTAATTAATTACTCAGAAATGATTGTGCTCATTGTTGACTCTGAGAGTGTCGAGTTTATTGAAGAGATAGCGGATAGCTTAGAAAACCTACATACAATATTCATGACCGGTGATCCTGATAGCGTACCGAAAGAAATAGCCGGAATTAAGACTTTGTCTTTTTCAACTTTCAAAAACTATTCAAGCGAAAATACAGGTGTCGATGTAACTACCAAGGATGCGGAAAGGTGCATGTTCACTTCAGGAACTACTGGAATGCCCAAAGGGGTATCACGAAACCATGGTGGAGTGGTTTTAACAGTAAGAGGGTTTATACAACAGCATGGTATCAGAAGCGAAGATGTTTTGATGAGCGTGCTTACATTGGGGCATGCAAATGCGCAAGTAATGGGACTTTTCAGCGCAATCGGAGCCGGAGCAAGTGTAGTTTTCTTCCCTCGGTTTTCTGCTTCTAACTTTTGGAAGTGGGCAGCTGAATGTGGAGCTACATATGTAGGAATGCTTGGAGCTATAGCAGAATATTTATGGGCGGCAGAACCGACTGAATGGGACAAAAAACACAGTATTCGAACAGTTCTTGCCGGACCTTCCCCACGCAACCTAGAGGAATTCCAAAATCGTTTTAACACAAGAGTAATAGATGGATACGGTTCAACTGAAATGGGCATGGTTTTATGGAAAGACCCTGAAGACCAACGTCTCGGTTCATCGGGATACCCAATGGAAGGCTATTATGTAGAACTCAGAAACCCTAAGAATACAAGCAAAGTAATGCGCCCATTTTGGGATCCTACGGAAAATCCCACTCCGCCTGATGAAGCAAAAGGACTACTATTTATTAAACCGCTCATACCTCATACGACATTGAATGAGTACTTTAAAGATGAAAGAAGAACCACAGAGGCTTTTGATGATGATGGATTCTTTAATTCAGATGATTTAGTCGCTGCCGGTATAGACGGCAGATTTTATTTTCAGGGCCGTTACAGCAGAATACGAGTATCTGGAGAGAATGTAGACCCTATAGCCGTACAAGATGTTGCTATGCAGTATGATTCCATACAAGAGGGTATAGCAGTTGGTATTAGATTGCCTAACGTAGCTGATGATGAGGTCAAACTTAATATAACATTGAAAAAAGGAGCAAGCTTTGATCCTATAGAGTTTTCAAAATGGATGGCTGAGCTAGCACCGGTTTTTATGATCCCAAGATTTATCGAGGTCTACGAAGATGGTTTTCCTATAACTTCAACTCAGAAAATTAGGGTTGCCGAAATAAAAGAAATATCTGATAAGACTTGGGATAGAAATACCACTGATCTTAAGTTCCGCACTAGGTAGTTTATCTAATGACCATATAGACAAACCCGGCATAGAGGACTAATAGTAATAATCCCTCAATCCTGCCAACTTTCTTTCCAGTCATCATTAATGGAAGCAATAATATAGAGAAGAAGATCATTATAGGAAATTCAAATTTTAGCAAGGCACTATCTACTGTAACCGGATGAACAATAGAGACCACGCCAAGTATCCCTATATTAAAAATATTACTCCCTATTATATTTCCAACTATTATGTCGTGCTCTTTTTTCATAGCGGCAACAATTGTCGTTGAAAGCTCTGGTAATGAGGTTCCAATTGCAACAACTGTAATACTTATTACTAATTCACTCACACCAACAATTCTTGCAATAAAAATTGCTGAATCAACCACAAGCCTGGCTCCGATTACAAGTCCTGCAAGCCCTAAAACGATAAACGCTATTTGTTTCCAAACTGAAACATCTTTAGTTATAAACTCTTCGTACTCTTCTTTGACTATTTTGGGCTCTTTTTTTGAGCCAAAATAACTATATAGAATAAAGGCTATTAGAGCTGTGAAAAGAAAAATCCCTTGAAATAGGCCTAGGTTTAAGCCCCATGCCAGACCATAGAGAATAAGTGAAAGTAAAATCATAATCGGAACTTCTACTTTTATAATCCTGCCATGAATGATTAAAGGACTAATCAAAGCTCCTATAGCAAGTATTAATCCGATGTTAGAGATATTGCTGCCTATTATATTTCCAAGGACTATGTCACTTGACCCTTTTAAAGCGGCTACAAGGCTTACAACAAATTCAGGAGCTGAAGTTCCAAGAGCAACCACTGTTAAACCAATAACGACTGGGCTTATACCTAGTATACGTGCCAAGCGCGATGCGCCTTTCACTAAGCCCTCACCCCCCAGAAAAAGCATTATGATTCCAACGACAAATAGTATTATTGATAAACCTACACTCATAGAGAACCTTCACTCCTTAATATAATACGCAATATAACACAGCCCGAAATTGATACAATTTATAGCAATAGTCAGCTCATTTTTATTAAGGATACACATTTAAATGGATTAAACTAAAGTAGTAAATTTCTGCTGATAATCTATATAGTTTGACAAGGGTATCTTATTGGACTTATATTATTCGCTGGTCAGAAATATAGGGCAAGGAGGAGTACTATGCGTTTATTATTTAGGCCCCGGGATGTAAAATACCTGGGAGAAGGGACGTTACCATTCGGCACTTTCGAGGATTCAAATGAATGGCAGCCGATTACAAAATGCCTTGAAATGGGAGCAGAGCAATTCCCTGATAAAGCAATGTTTAAAGTTGCTAATAATAATGGAGAAGTGTCTGAAAGCTATACATATAAAGAAACAAACGAATGGGCAAACAGAGTAGCCAATGGTCTAAAAGACAATTTTGGCGTAAAAAAGGGCGATAAAGTTGGAATGTACATGCTCAACTGTTCTGAGTATGTAGCCTCTATTATTGCAATTCATAAACTTGGCGGCGTTCAGGTGCCTATCAATAAAGATGAGAAAGGCGAAAGACTTGCTTATGTAATTAACTATTCTGAAATGGAGACACTCATTGTTGATCCGGGAAGCTTGCCTTTATTAGAAGAGATAGCAGGTGATATAGAAAACTTGCGGGTCATATTTATGACCGGTGATCCAGCTGACGTTCCTTCTGAGATTGGGGGAATTAAAACCCTTGCTTTCGCTACAGCATTTGAAAATGCTTCAAGCGATAATACTGGCGTTGAAGTAACCACTCACGACATGGAAAGATGCATGTTCACCTCAGGGACCACAGGAATGCCAAAGGGTGTTGCTAGGGACCAAGGCGGAATTTTGATGACAGTAAGAGCCTACCTTCAGCAGCAGGGTGTTAGAAGTGAAGACACACTTATGAGCATACTTTCACTCGGCCATGCAAATGCTCAGGTTATGTGCTTATTCAGCGCTATGGGTGCTGGAGCAACAGCTGTGTTCTTTACAAGATTCTCAGCATCAAGCTTCTGGAAATGGGCTGCCGGATGCGACGCTACATGTGTAAACATGCTTGGAGCAGTTGCAGAGTATCTATGGGCTGCAGAGCCTTCAGAATGGGACAAGAAGCATAAAATCAGAATCATGCTTGGATCCCCGGCACCAAGAAACTTAGTAGAGTTTCAACAGAGATTCGGCGTAAGGGTAATTGACGGTTACGGTTCCACAGAGATGGGTATGGTGCTCTGGAAAGATCCGGAAGATCATCGCCCGGGCTCATCAGGTTTCCCAATGGACGGATATTACACAGAGCTTAGAAACCCTGAAGATATTTCAGAGGTATTAAGACCTTTCTGGGATCCTTATGAAAACCCAACACCCCCAGATGAGGCTAAGGGACTCTTGTACATTAAACCCCTCGTGGCACACACAACACTAAACGAATACTTTAAAGATGAGAGAAGAACTAGAGAAGCATTTGATGATGACGGCTTCTTTAACTCAGACGATCTATTTGCAAGAGGAATCGACGGAAGATATTACTTTGCCGGAAGATTCAGCAGAATAAGGGTCTCTGGAGAAAACGTTGATCCGATTGCTGTACAGGACGTAGCCATTCAGCATGAAGCGCTACAGGAAGCTGTAGCAGTTGGCATAAGACTTCCTAATGTTTCGGATGATGAAATCAAGCTATGCGTAACCTTGAAAGGCGGGGCTGATTTTGACCCTGTAGAGTTTAGCCATTGGATGGCTGAGAAGGTTATGGTAGCAATGGTTCCAAGGTTTATTGAAGTATATGAAGATGGTTTCCCTGTTACAGCAACTCAGAAAATTAAAGTTGCTGAGATAAAAGAAATCACCGATAAAACCTGGGACAGAAGCAAAGCAGGAATTAAATTCAGCGCAAGAAAATAGTTATGAACTCATGTCATATCAATTCACCGAGTTATGACGGATAAGGATAAAAAATTTATGCTCCTGGCTATTGAGGAAGCTCAATTAGCCGGGAGTATCGGTGAAGTTCCTATCGGTTCTGTGATAACAGACAAAGATAATAATATTATCTCCTCTGGATATAACCTCCGCGAAAAAAACCAGGACCCAACCGCGCATGCAGAAATAATAGCTATAAGACGAGCTTCAGAGAAACTACAAAGCTGGAGAATGGATGGTACTACTCTCTACGTCACTCTTGAGCCTTGTGCAATGTGTATTGGTGCTATAGTTCTGGCCAGAATTAGCAGATTAGTTTTTGGTGCAAGGGATACTAAGGCAGGCGCAGTGTACTCAGTTTACAATATTGGCACTGATAACAAATTAAACCACAGTGTTGAAGTTATAGAAGGTGTTCTTGAAACCCAATGTTCAGATCTGCTTAAAGAATTTTTTAAAACGCTGAGAAAGTAAAAAGCTTGACTCTAAACCTTTCCGGTTATTATATGTATTATATTTCCTATAGTACTGCTATCTTCAGTACCGGCTAATTTTTCAAGCTCGCCTTCATCTAACCAGACACCGTCACAATTAAGACAGCGGTCTATTTTAATCCCTCTGAAAGTAACTTCACTTAAGTCTGAGCCGCATTTAGGACATTTCATATAACATAGAGCTTTTGTCTGCTCTCTTTGCTCTTCAGAGCGTTGCTCTTTTAGCTTTTCTTTCAAGCGTTTGGTTTTTTCTGCTTCTTCTTTAGCAATAAATTCGTCTTCTGCTCTTCTGGTTTTATCTGGAGCCATCATTCTTCTCCTTTTCAACGTCTCGGTTTACACTATTTTGCCCTCTTGATCGATGAGGGGTTATAATGATTCTTTTTTGATCCTTCTCTACTTTAGTTTCATAACCCACTCCATTTTCTCTTTTAAGAGCAATATATGCCATCCTTCTTTCAGAAGCTGTCATAGGTTCAAGTGATATAGGTTTCTTTATTTGTCTAACTTTTATAGCTGTATCTTTAATAAGCCTTGAGATTTTATCTTCTCTTCTGTCCTTATATCCATCTACATCTATATTTATTCTCTTTTCCTTACCGTCTTCACATGAACGCCCGGAAATCTTTCCTACAATGAATTCGAGGGCTTTAATCATCTCCCCACGTTTTCCAATGAGAAGACCCTTATCATTTGTATCTTTTATATCTAATTTTATTCTATCTACACTCTCTCTAATTCCAACTGAATAAGTAGGTACCAAATACTCCAGAAGAGATTCTAGAGCTTTTTTTGATTTAAGACCTTTCTCACTTAATTTATCGTTTTTTAAAGTAACTCTAACTTTTGCATTTCTACCGCCAATCCCAAAAATTCCTTTCGAGCTCTCCCGGAGAACTTCTACATCTATTTCACCCCTGGAAACGCCTAATTCCTCACAAGCACTAATAGTGGCTTCGGATGCCGTTTTTCCTTCTTTTTCGAGAACTATTCCCATTTATTTCGATCCTCCTTGAAGAGCCATCACTTTACGATTTACATATACCTGCTGAGCAATTGATAACATATTACTCACTGTCCAGTAGAGCACCAACCCTGAAGGTAAATTCCAAAAGAGAAATACAAAAATTATAGGCATATACTGCATTAACTTCATTTGCAGCTGCATATTCTCTCCACCCATTGCAGTACTCATCGGTGTCATCTTCTGAGAAAGGAACCATGCAGCACCCATTATTATTGGGAGGAGTCTAAACGGTATGCCTATATACGGTATTTCAAACAACATATCGGGCTCGGACAAATCCGGGATCCAAAGGAAAGGACTGTGCCTTAAATCAATGGAATGGCGCAAGACATCATAAATTGTGATAAAGACTGGAAATTGAATTAATAACGGTAAACATCCTCCCAACTGACTAAGTGGGTTAATGCCGTGTTTTGAATAAAACGCCATTAATTCAGAATTTTGCTTGGATTTATCATCCTTGTATTTTTCTTTGAGCGCATCCATCTCAGGCTTAACTTTTTCGGTCTTTAACTGCATTTGTTTCATTGAGACCATGGACTTTACTGTAAGTGGGAAGAACGCGGCTCTGATTATAATAGTAATAACGATGATAGATATACCGTAGTTATGAAAATAGCTGTTTAGCCACTCCAGAAACTGAAGCATTGGTCTTGCTAAGAATCCAAACCAGCCATATTGAATAGCACTATCCAGATCATATCCAATAGGTTTAAGTAAGCTTGGCTCTAAAGGCCCCATATATACTTCCCAGGTTCTTAAAGAACTTTTACCTGATGGAATCGAACTTCCAGGATAAGCGAACTGAGCTACTATTTGACCTTCTTGTTTGGTAGGGCTTATTTCAATAACGGTTTCAGCACCGGTTTCAGGTAAAAAAGAAGACATAAAATATTTCTCAGAGAATCCAAACCAATTTACAACACCTTTATAACTTTCTGTGTTGTCGGGCTCGCTATTGACTCTCTCCACACTGTCGGATACCCGCGCTATAAAAGTTCTACCGCTGCTACCAGTCCTGCCTTCAGCTTCAATCTTCCCCAACCATCTAACTACAACTCTTTCCTGTATTAAATCTCCACTGGAGTTGGTAATTTCAAATCTCTGTTTGACCAGATAGCTGGCAGAATCAAGTTCGAAGATATTATTAACTCTGATCCCTTCAGGTGAGGTCCAGCTAAAATTAAGCTCTTTGGTAGAGCCTTCGGAGACAGCTACATTATTCCCCCCATTGAACTGGTAAGGAATAAACTCGGGTAGGGTGATCCCTTTAACTTGTAATAAGGCATTGAATCCAGGCTGGGTATCGTTATAGAGGTTAACTAGGTCATTACTTTCGCCGTTAGTACTGGATTTATAGTTCTTGAGTTCCCAAGAAACAAATCTAGCACCTGCTGTATCTATAACACCTTTATATAAGGGGCTATCGATTGTTATTAAAGATCCCTTTGGAGTAGAATCAACTTCTTCAAAAGGGTCGGGTTCGGTATCAGGATTATCAAACTGTACAGAAGAACTACTATCATTTGTAGATGATGATCCCTCTGGAGACTGGGTGGTTATTTCACCCTGTTTTTGTGTTTCTTTTGGAGGGGTACTAAAGAAATAGGCATGACCTATCATTATAACAAACGCAATTACTAAAAAGATAATCCAATTTGATCTGTTTTCCATCCCTTATCCTTTACTTGACCGGATCATATCCTCCGTCACATAGTGGGTGACATCTTCCAATTCTCTTCAAAGTCAGCCAGAAACCTTTAATAAATCCATACTTATTAAAAGCTTCCAATGCATACTCAGAACAACTAGGATAGAATCTGCAAGAAGAAGGCAGGATAGGAGAAATCAAATATTTATAAGCTTTTATTAGTAAAGTAACCACATACACCAAAAAACTTGTCTTCATAACAAACGTAACCTTATAGTTTCCTCAATCTCTCTCTTTGCCTTTACATAATTAAGAGTATCGCTTCCCTTTTTTGCTAAAAAAACAATGTCCAGTGAGTCAAAGAGAGATTTATTATTTCTAAAAACTTCCCTAACCACCCTCTTAATCCTGTTCCGCTTAACCGATGAATGGACGTTCTTCTTGCCTACTACTATTCCGGTTCTTGGATATCCTAGTGAGTTTTTAACATAAAGTATATTGAAATGCTGAGACCTAAGCCTCTTACTAGTACCAAAGATTTCCTCATATTCTGAGGATTTCCGGATCTTCAATTCTTTAGGAAATGAATAATTCAAAAGAAGGTTCATTTCTTGAAGCGTTGAACTGTAAGACTGTGTCTACCCTTTGCAATACGCCTTTTAAGAGTTCGTCTTCCGCCAGTAGTACTATTGCGCTCGCGAAATCCGTGTGTTCTTAATCTCTTCTTTACGTGAGGTTGATATGTTCTCTTCATGTTATTTTACGACCTAATTTTATTTATGACCTTTTTATAAATAAACCCATTTACAAATAAACCCATGTTATTTTGAGAACCTAAAATTAACACGAAACTATATGATGGTCAAGAAAAGCTTAATGCATAAAACATTTGCAGCAAAGTTATAAATGACTTTACATTTATTCTATATAGTAAGCTGTTAGTTTGATTCTACCTTTAGAGGAAGAAATAACTATGGAGCATTATACCTCAATATATAGATCCCATGTCTCGTTTTAAAGTTAAATCGTATGGCAGCAATCCATTTCGCACTTGCGAAGAAGCTGCTTGACATCATAGGCTTCATGCATATAGTATTACCTGGAAAAAAAGTGGTAGGGAAATATCGTTATTCAGGTAATACTTAAATATTGTTGATTACAGAATAACAACCCTAAATCAACTTACATAAAACACTTAAAAGACCATTAGAAAAAATATTAAGTAAAAATTCCCTAAAGTAATATCTT
>SPCL01000082.1 GCA_004525335.1 Thermodesulfobacteriales bacterium | reverse complement strand
CAAATCTAAATCCTGAGTTCCATCTCTTAGCGAAACGATAGACTAACTGCCCGTACCATCCCCAGTTCTCAAGGTTTTCTTCGGGAGTCTCTGCATCGAGATACATAAACTCGGACTGTAATTTAACTTCTTGATAAGGATTATTTTTCAGTGGGCGGTACTTAGCAAATAGGTCTATACCATAGAGATTTGATCTTTGCCCTGCGGCTGTACCGTTAGAGCCGGTTGCGAATGACCCGCCCATATTTACACCGAGTGATTCTGATAGCTCAAAGAAGTTGGCAATGTGAAAGATGTAGAGTAGTCGTCCTATATCATTGGCATTCTCATCTCTTGCGAATGTAGCGGTTTCGACATCGGGGCTTCCACCTAAGGCGCTTAACTCCAAATACCAAGGGACTGGAACAAGGAAATTGGTCTCTATGCTCGTGGGATTGAGATGTTCTCCAAGAAACTGCGCTACGGGTAATGGAAGTGTAACAAAATTCTGATTGTGTCTGTGAATTTGGTTTATCCGACCAAACTTAGCTCTTGCCCGGCCAATTCTAAACTGCGAATTTAATGGCAGGCTAAAAAGTGTAGTCCCATATGCTTCTTCAATCTCTACTCCTTCAGTGCTGAAAGAAAGGAATAAATCAAATCTAAAATACGAGTCTACGACACTCTGAAAACCAACTTCAATTTCCTGTAGATTAACGCCCGTATTTTCCGGGTCATTTTCAGCAAAAACAATCGGATCATTCTGGTTGTAATATGCTCCAGCGAAGATACCTATTACGCTTATTTTCGGATTAAAAGTGTTTAGAGCCTTATTTAGAAAACTTTGATTTTCTTGGGTAGGTTCCTCTATTACAGTTAAATCCGTTTCCTCCTCAACAATAATAGTTTCTTCTTTTACTGGCTCTTCTATACCCTTCGCCTGCTGTTCTAAAACTTTATTACGCTCTTCTAAATTTTCAATTTTCTGTTGCATTTGCTCCATCATCTGTCTTAGTTCTTCTAATTCTTTTCTAACATCACTACTTTCATCACTGTGGGCATCAAGGCTTAGCAGTGTTGTGAACATGATTGAAAAAATAATTAAGATGAGAAAATTTCTACTCAAAATCATATGACACCTCCAACTTTTATAATTAAAAAAGTGATAACCAGGTCTTATTGCCTATTGGGAATGAACTGCAATTAAAAGTGAACGCACGTGGCTAAACGCCGGACATTGAAGTTTGCACGGACTAAAAAAATTTAAATATGTAAAGTTCCCAATAACAATTATGGATTATACGGCTGGAGGCGCTCGGGAAGGGGTATCTAAATTTAGAAAAGAATGTGGAACTACAAAATCTATACGGATAAAGGTTATTAATTGGTCTAACTTGCTGATATTGTTGAGTGAAAATCCAGTTTCAGGGACTTGTAGGTTTCCTTGCAATAAACATGCAGAGCAGTCCTCTACAGAATTGCTAGTAGTAGAATGAGAATTAACACCATCTGTATTAGAGCCTGAAAATGAGTGGTTATGAAAGCTTAAGGAGAATACAAAGAATACAGCAAGAGCTGGAATGAAAAATCTGGAAAACGCGTTATTTTGTAAATCTCTAATTTTCTTCATGCTGTACCTAACTTATCTTTCAAAGATACAATCTCACTTGCAATTGCGCAAGCAGCTTCCTCAACAGTGAGGGAAACATCGAGATCAATACCTTGTTTTTTAAGCTCTGAAAATAGGGATCCAAGAATAGGCGGTTCAACATGACATTGTGAGAGTTTATCTATCTCTGAAAAAATCTCTTTAGGAGTCCCTTTACCTACGATTTTTCCTCCCTCAGCGATTAGGTACACTGTGTCCGCTATAAGAGGGACAGTATTCATATCGTGAGTTGAGAGTAATATTGCTGTTCCATTTTCTTTGTTTACACTGTTTAGAAGATTAATGAGCTCCATCCTGCAAGTTGGGTCAATATGTTCAAATGGCTCGTCCAGGATTAGCAGCTCTGGTTTAGTAACAAGAGCGCCCGCCATACCAACCTTGGCTTTCTCCCCTCCACTCATATAGTGAGGCACCTTGTCCCTTAAGTGTTCTATCTCTAACTTGATGAGTATATCATCTACTAGTTCATCAATGTCTTCCTGTTTATACCCGTAGTTTCTGGGAGAAAAAGATATATCTTCACTTACCTTGGGAGCTATAATCTGAAGATCCACGTTTTGTAGAAGTACGCCTATCCGCTCTCTGATTTTCTCATAGTCCTTGGCCGGGTTTACTCCCAAAACATTAATATAACCTTCAGATGATGTTAATAATCCCAGAAGAAGAGATAGCAATGTAGATTTTCCGCTTCCGTTGGGGCCAAGAATAACTACCCTTTCCCCTTTATTGACAATAAATTCTTGACCGTCAAAGACAAGCTCTGTGCCGTCGGTATATTTAAATTTTAAATTGCTGACTTTTACTAATTCTTCCAAACTACCACCTCAATTCTGAAACTGTTGATATATAGATGAGATAACTAGCGCTATTGCCGAGCAAGCTAGTATATAGACGCCGAATTCGAGAAATCTTTTTTCGATAACTGTGCTAATTGTAATTGCGAAAATTAAGAGACCTAGCGCTATTGCCAAAACATCATTTCTATTAATAGACGTCTTTGTACCCTGAGTAGTTATTCTTCCGCTGTATCCCCTTACGTTCATCATTCCATAAAACTTTTCTGAGTAATCAAAACCCTTTACTAAAAGAAGCCCGATACCAGAGGAGAAATTTCTAATATTTCTTATGTATTTTCTGCGCGTTAGGCCGCCCCTTACTTTTAGGCTTTTGATAAGCTCATCGGTAAGCTCAAGTAAGATAAATACTGATCTATAGGTGACGAAGAGTCCTTCAGCGATCACTCTTGGTAAGAATGGACGTAGCACATTAAACACGTCCGGGTAGGGAGTAGTCACAATTAAAAGAACCATAGTCAGAGCTGCCGTTAGGGCCTTTAGTATTATTACTCCCGCCTTGAGCCAGCTCCCGTTCCACATTGCAAAGGCGAAAATTAATGCAAATATAGCCGGATATGCAGCAATCGTAATAATCCTGCTGACAGGAAGCCTTGTCCATACGGCTATGGTAACTAATGTTATATATATACCAAGAAGCATATAGAATTCATTGGTAAGAATAATCGACGCTATAACCAGAGCTGTGAATACTACTTTCCACAGCGCTTTCGCTTTATGAAGGAAGCTAGTTCCATGGTTGGCGTAATAATCTATTATTGCAACATCCATAAGCCTGATCCTATGCCCTTTGAGGCAAAATCAAATCCGGGCGCACCCGGGATACATATTTAATTACAAAAGCCGTGATTATCCCTTCTAAAAGCCACCCTATGCCCAATAGAATTAATATAGTTTTTGCAAAGCTCTTTATGTTTATTCCTTTAGTAAGCTGACTGGGAATATTCGTTTCAGTTGCAACTTCGGTCGGATGACCTCCCTCAATTCCTATGACAGTTTCAGGGTCGATCCGAGACAAATAAACAACACCCACTAAAATGGAAGTGCTAATTATAAGTGCTATAACCGCCGCTAGGCCGGACGACCACATGATTGAATCTCTGCCCATTATTGTTAGAAAGAGTTGAAACAGATAGAAACCTATAAATGCTTCTGCGCCAACTACAACTGTGTTTAGTCCTACAACTGTGATCCCTCCGTGTCCAAACATTGCAATAATCAAATTGACTATGAATATTGAAATAAAAGCTACAGCGGGTCCTAAGATTATTCCTGCAATTACGCTAAGGTTAATATGATAGGCAATCGGAACGATAGGGATTGTCATGCACACGATCATTAGAGCTGAAATGATGCCGATTAAAGGAACTTTTCGCTTTAATTCTGTGCTTCGAGTTCTATAGATAGAAAATGCTAGAATCAAAGCTGTTAATATCCATCCAGCCATTACCAGCCAGCCTGGCAAAACTCCGTCAGGTATGTGTAAATGTGACATTTTTTAATGTCCTCCCCTAATATTCATGCTTGGCATTCCTTGCATTTTCCGAATAACTGAAGAAAATGGGTTTTAATTTGAACGCCGGTATCTTCCGATATTTGTTTTGATAAATCGTCAAGCGGGAATTCCGCAAATTCAATTACTTTATTACAATCCGTACAGACTATTGGATGGCGGTGTCCCTCAGGAGCAATCACATAGCTATGGCAGCCGTCTTCCAGATGTACTTTTACCACGAGATTAAGATCAACCAGAGTCTCAAGTGAGCGGTAGACTGTGGCAAGCCCTGTATCAGGAAGAAACTCCTTTACCTTCAAATGAATAGTATTTATTGAAAGGTATGCACTTGTATCCTGGAGTACTTTTAATACAGCCAGCCTTTGGGGAGTGCACTTAAATCCCTTATCGTGAAACATACTCTTAATTTCTTTAGACTTTTCTACTGAAAACAATTATCCATCACCTATATATTCAATTATTAGACCCGCTCTAATTGAGAAAGTTTCTCAATTGTATATTCTTCAGTTATATCTGTCAAATGCTTGATTTTAGTTTCATATGATCAACATATGTCCACTACAATATTGCTTATTTCTATTTTTAGTATATTGTTGTAGCTAAGGAATGGGCTGTAAAGAGATTGATGCAGCTTTTTCTGGTTAGATTCACGTCGAGGAATGCGTTTCTAAAACTAAACAACTTACTGTAGTTGCCTAAGAACTTTACTAATAACTTAATGACAATTCCGGTAATTTGAAATTTCTAATTGAATCATATGATCCAAAATTGTGGATATATGATGGGAGCAATATAATACATGCTATCATTTGAAGAATTAGGTTTATCCGAAGAGACTCTCAAGGTCCTTAAAAAAAAGGGTTTTGAAGTACCTTCACCAATTCAGGAAGTCACCATTCCTGCGATACTCAATGGTAATAAAGACATAGTGGCTCAGGCTCAAACCGGGACAGGCAAAACAGCTGCTTTTGGCCTTCCTCTTGTTGAGCGCTTAGATGAACACAGCAGATCCGTACAAGCTCTAGTGCTAACACCTACAAGAGAGCTTGCGATACAAGTAGCTGAAGAAATTCATTCTTTAAAGGGAAAGAAGAAATTAACTATAACTCCTATTTACGGCGGTCAGTCTATTACTCTTCAACTGAGATCACTTAAAAAGGGTGTTGATATTGTTATCGGAACCCCTGGTAGAGTGCTCGATCATATTGCACGGGGAACTTTAAAGCTGGGAGAGATTTCCTATCTTGTTTTAGATGAAGCCGATGAAATGCTTAACATGGGTTTTTTAGAAGATGTTAAAAAGATCATGAGACATACTCCTGCCAATAAAAGGACGATGCTCTTTTCAGCAACAATGCCAAAAGAGATTATACAGATTGCTCGTGAGCATATGACGGAGTTTGATGAATTTAAGGTTTCAAAAGATCAGCTTACCGTAAGTCAAACAGATCAGATTTATTTTGAGGTGTCAGCTTCAAATAAGTTTGAGGCCCTGTGTAGGATTATAGATATTGAAGAGGATTTCTTCGGCCTTGTTTTTTGCAGAACGAAGAAGGATGTAGATACAATTGCCAATCACTTAGTTGAGCGTGGTTACGATGCGGATGCATTGCACGGTGATCTTTCACAGCCTCAGAGAGAAAAAATATTAAACAAGTTTAAAAAACATTTGATAAATATACTTGTGGCAACTGATGTAGCTGCAAGGGGTATTGATGTTCAGGACCTGACGCATGTGATTAATTTTGCCCTTCCGCAAGACGCTGAATCATATGTGCACAGGATTGGACGTACCGGTAGAGCAGGAAAAGAGGGAAATGCTATCACTTTTATAACTCCTGAGGAGTATAGGAAGCTTAGGTATATAAGCAGAGAGACAAAAACGGATATCCGAAAAGCAACGCTCCCAGATGTTAAAGATGTTATTAAGACCAAAAAGATAAGAATAAGAAATATTCTAAAAGATATTGTAGAGGCAAGTCCCCGATCTGAATATATGGAAATGTCTCGTGAGCTTCTTGATACGAATAGCCCTGAAGACGTAGTTGCCGCATTATTAGAGTATTCTTTTCAGGATGAGCTGGATGAGAAAAATTACACAGAGATTGGAAACGCTTTAGTCGATACAAAAGGTAAGACAAGGCTATTTGTAACACAGGGGAAAAAAGACGGTCTGACATCTCAAAAACTTATGCACTTCATACAGAACAAGTGCGGAGTTAAGAGTAAGAAAATTAGGGATGTGCAAATTCTTGAAAAATTCTCTTTTGTAACACTCCCATTTCATGATGCTGAATTGGTTCTATCATATTTCAAAGGTAAACAGAAGGGTAAGGGACCTTTCATAACTAAGGCCAACAAAGCCCGTGAAAACGGTTAGCCATATATCAAATTGGGCTAACCGGACAGTTCTTTCACTTCTTTGTATCTAAAGCAATTTGTAATATGGTCATTTATCATTCCTGCTGCCTGCATATATGCATAACAAATTGTTGAGCCAACGAAGCTGAATCCTCTTTTTTTAAGATCTTTACTCATAGTGTCTGACTCAGCTGTTTTGGCAGGCAACTCGCTCATTTTCTTCCATTTGCTCTGTATAGTTTTATGATTTACAAACTGCCATATATAGTCATCAAATGAACCAAACTCCTTTTGGATTTTCAAAAATGCCTGGGCGTTTTTTACGGCCGAATTTACCTTTAAACGGTTTCGGATAATCCCGGGATTGGTTAGCAGCTTTTCTACTTTTTTGTCGTTGTAACGAGAGACCTTAACCGCATCAAAATTGTCAAAAGCCTCGCGGTACGAATCTCGTCTCTTAAGAATTGTAATCCAGCTCAAACCTGCCTGAGCTCCGTCTAAAATAATCATTTCAAAATGCATGCGGTCATCATGAACGGGTACGCCCCACTCTTTATCGTGATAATCTACATAAATGGGTTCAGTCCCACTCCAATCACAGCGCTTATTCATAACCACCCCCTTATATTCTAATCTTCGTCGCGGTTAACAGTATCTGGTGTAAACGCGGGTAAACATACAGCTATATATTTAGCCCCACCTTCACTCGGAGTGCTGTATCTAACCCATTCACCGGCGTGAGTAACGATTGCCTGCCCTGCGTTAACTTCAATTGAACCGCTCTCATGTTCAACCGTGAGTGTTCCATCTAGTACCACGGTAAGCTCTTCAAATTCAGGGCGCTGTCCCGGTTCCACCCAGCCTTCGGGCGAAGTCATACGGGCGATGCTAATATCAGAATGGCCGGTATTAACTCTTCCCGCAAATTCTTCAATTATTTTAGGTTTATTTCCTGCTGCTTCAATGATTGATGGTTTTTCAATGAATGTTGGCATTATCTTTCCCTTAAATGATTTTCAGATCAGGATAATTAACATATATGTAAATCGCAAGAAGATATTTAACGTTTCAGCCTCAAATTATAAAATGTCCGGCATAAGTATTGGGGATTATATTGTAGTAAAAATTCTAAAAGGCTGGGCTCAATCTATTACAAAAAGTAATAAGAACTATTTTAGAATCCTTTTAGTATGAAGTTGTATCATAAGTATTAGAAATCAGATTTTAAAGTTATCCGACATCCTATACCCTCCTTTTTTAAGGAAAGAAGCTCTTTAAGGAAACTTAAAGGGCTTCTTTTTTATTCTATTTCCTTTAGTGTTTCCCGAGCTATAACTATTCTTTGAATTTCAGATGTTCCCTCATATATTTCAGTTATTTTCGCGTCTCTAAAATACCGTTCTACCGGATAATCTGTTGTATAGCCATAACCACCGTGTATTTGAATAGCCTTAGTAGTTACCCACATAGCGGTTTCTGCAGCGAAGAGCTTAGCCATTGCTGATTGTTTGCTGTATCTTTCGTCTCTATCTTTCATAACAGCGGCTTGCCATACAAGCAGTCTTGAAGCTTCCACCCTTGTGGCCATGTCGGCAATCATAAATTGTAGTCCTTGAAAATCTGATATGGTTTTGCCAAAGGCCCTGCGCTCTTTTGCGTATCTTACTGACTCCTCAAGTGCGGCTTGCGCGATGCCTACAGCTTGGGCAGCAATTCCGATTCTCCCGCCGTCTAAAGTATATAAGGCAATTTTAAATCCCTCACCCTCACTTCCGAGTAAGTTCTGTGCCGGAACTTTGCAGTCTTCAAAAAACACCTGTGCAGTGCTTGTAGCCCTTATCCCTAGTTTATCTTCAAGCTTGCCGATATTTACTCCCGGGGTTTTCATATCGACTATAAATGCTGAGACACCCTTATGTTTTAAGCTCCTATCGGTTGATGCAAATACTATTGCAAGATCTGCCTCAGCACCGTTTGTAATCCATGATTTTGTTCCATTGAGGATGTAATTATCACCATCCAAAGTTGCTGTTGTTTTCATGGACGCTGCGTCAGATCCCGCTTCAGGCTCACTCAACATGAAACAGCCTAATTTATTCCCGCTAGCTAGATCCTTAAGAAATGAGGATTTTTGATTTTCATTTCCAAAAGTTTTAAGTGGGGCGGATACTAAAGAATTGTTGACAGACATTATAGCTCCGGTAGAAGCGCAGCCCTTGCATATTTCTTCAAGGGCTAAAATATAGGAGAGGTAGTCTAAGCCGCTACCTCCATATTGTTCCGGTACATTCATGCCCATAAAACCAAGCTTTCCAAGCTTATCAATTATCTCTTTGGGGAATTTATGCTCCCTATCGTTTATTGCGGCCACGGGTTTTATTTCGTTTTCCGTAAACTCTCTTGAGGTATTGCGGACCATCTTCTGTTCTTCTGAAAGATTGATAATTGGCATATTGCTCTCCTCTAGTCTTATAACCGACCGAGCGCTTGCTCGTATTTATTGTATTGAATATTCAAAACTAAGTCAAGCAGGTTAAGAAATAGAGTTTATTGTCAAATCAGTTTGTATCTTAATATAATTGTTAAGCGAGAAGTTCTTTTGTGCCACCCAACGTCTGAATGACCACATTTGTCCTTGCACCATTATATTATTGGCTACTATTTTAGCTGTGCGTTTGTCGATCTTGAAGGTTTTTTCTTTAATGCCTTGAGTGATAATATTT
>SPCL01000214.1 GCA_004525335.1 Thermodesulfobacteriales bacterium | reverse complement strand
GTTCCCTATAACAAACTACACGATATAGGTTATCCGAGCATAGGGTGCGCTCCGTGTACTCGTGCAGTAAAAGACGGAGAAGATCCCAGAGCCGGCAGGTGGTGGTGGGAAAGTGATTCTGACAAAGAATGCGGCTTACACATCAATCACAATTTGAATGCTTAGATAAAACTTTCTTTTCTCCGAATTAGTTCCAAAATAATGCTAATCAATTTGCACTTCTGCTAAGCTGGTTGTAAGTCTATAAACGGATGGGATTACTGCAGATTGTTTCCTTCAGTCTCTTGTTGTGCGGATATGGGCATTGGAGAAGCTTGGTGGATTACCATTTTCCATTGAGATCCATTCTTTTCAAAAATATTAGTAGAAACAGATACATTCATCATGACAGGTTCTCTATTGATATATATGAGCTCTTGAATGCAAGTTACCCAAGCGGCATCACCCTCTAGCTCTACAGTCAGATTGTGGAGTTTGATTTCTAGCTGGTCTCGCGGATCAAATACATTCTCCCAGCTCTGTCTTATTGCCTCCCAACCTTTGAGCATTACCCACCCAGGATGCATACAGCCTGCTCTATCATCATGTACGAATACTGTTCCCATCAGTTCAAGGTCCCTTGTTCCCAGAGCCTTATAGAAGCGTGTATTTACTTCAAGTACCAGATCGTTATCATTGTGTTTATCCATATCTTTAGTCATTTGCCTAATATTTGTTGGTTTTTATAGGAAATCCTTACAAGGGATCAGGTGTTCATTTTAAATATAAGATAATCGAATTATAGTCCCTGTAATTTATCTAGCGCTGTAAAATAGTACCTATTGCTTGAACACATCCACCACTTTGCTAAGTGAGCTAACAATATCTCCCTTAACCCTGGATATGTCGTTGTAGATTGCAAAAAACATTACGAAGAGAAGGAGTGCAAGTCCGACGCGTTGGGTTATTTCGAGAAATCTTTGACTAAGAGGTTTTCCCTTAATCGTTTCCATTGTTAGATACATTACATGACCGCCGTCTAGCATAGGTATTGGGAACAGATTAATAACTGCAAGGTTAATACTTATGAAACATGTAAATTGCAGAAGTTGAGCAAAACCTGTCTCTGCTGCAGCGCCTGATACTTTTGCTATAAGAATTGGTCCGGCAAGGCTTTTTCCAGCGGTTCCAAGAGCAATTTTTCCTGTTACAAGTTTATATAAGAATCCAAATAGAAGCACAACTACTTCAATTATCATATTTGCTGCTTCTTTTACACCGTTATATATAGATTCGAAAAACCCATATTTTTTGATAATCTCATCAGTGTATACCTGAATCCCAATCGCGCCTGCTCCATTTTCTCCAATTGCTTCCGGAGTAATTTGGACATCAAATACTTTGTCGCCACGTTCAATTAGCATGGTTAACTGTTTATCTGCATTCTTTTGAATTACCGAGGCCATCTCGTTCCAATCTGCGATCGGCTGACCATCTATTTCAAGAATCTTATCCCCTTTCTGAAGCTCACCCTTATCCGCCGGTGTGCCGTCCATTACTCCACCAATCTTGGCCAAGACAGGTTCTCCAAATCCTAGTGCCACAAGGCCCTCTGAAGAAGCTTTAGCCTGTATGGGTATAGATATAGTTTCGCCGCTGCGGTCAACTTGAATATCGAGTACAACATCAGGATTTGTCTGGAGCTGAATATTTACATCTCTCCAGTTTGAAACTTCATTCCCGTCAATTTCTAATATCTTGTCTCCAACTTTGAACCCTGCTTCAGCAGCGGGAGACCCAGCCGCGATCTGACCTATTTCAGGGCTGTGCTCAAGATAAGCAGGAACAGATATGCCTATCATAAATACAATTGGGAGTATTACAAAAGGTAGTAAGAAGTTCATAAAAGGACCAGCTACTACTATTAGTAAACGGTTTATTATAGGCTGATTTGAAAAGCCTCTTGGATATTCTTTCTCTGAATAGTTGTCAGCTCCGTCAAGGTCCTGAGCTTTGGATGTGATCTCAATGTTCTTTCCGTCTCTTTCGATAACGAATTCAAATTCTCTAAGCGGTTCGCTTTCAAGTTTAGCTTCAAGCTGTTTCCATCTCTCAAAGGACTTAAGCTCTAACCCCTCTATGTTGATAATTCTATCTCCGGATTTAAAACCTGCTTTTTCTGCATTAGATCCCGGCCCAACTGCGTCAACGATAAAATTGCCCTCAACACCCTCCCCATACATCTTAACGTAGCCGCCCAGTGGAAGTAGACATAAAAGATACTCGGTTTCTCCTCTAGTAAATCCAAATAACTTTTTCCCGAACCCAAGAGAGAACTTCTCGACCCTTACGCCGCTCCATTTAGCGACGAGGAAATGTCCTAACTCATGAATAAATACTAAAACTCCAATTACAAATATAAAAGCTATTATTGCTGTCATAATTATTTGTTCTCCTAATTTCCTATTAAGGACTGTGCGGTATTTCTTGCCCAGAGATCACTTTGTAGTACTGCGTCAAGTGTATTTGCGGGTTGTGTTTTATGAACTTCCATTACCTTTTTAACTGTACTAACTATACCTGTAAATTTCATCTGCCCGGATAAAAAAGCTGAAACTGCCACTTCGTTTGCCCCATTCATAACAGAGGGCATTGTACCACCTTCTCTCAAAGCGTCAAAAGCCAGTGAAAGAGAAGGAAACTGCTCAAAGTCTACATCTTGAAAGCTAAGCTTTCCAAAACTCTCAGGCGAGACAGTGTTGCAGTTCAAAGAGATTCTATCTGGGTAGGAAATTGCAAAGGCAATCGGTATCCTCATATCAGGTTTACCCATCTGTGATATTACTGAGCCATCAATATATTCTACCATAGAGTGGACTATACTTTGGGGATGTATCCAGACAGATATGTCCTCCGGATCAAATCCAAAAAGCCATTTAGCCTCGATTACTTCAAACCCTTTATTCATAAGGGTAGCTGAATCTATTGTGATTTTCTTCCCCATTTTCCATGTGGGATGATCTAGAGCAACTTCAACACTCACGTTCTCTAATTCGCAGTTGGGTGTATTTAAGAATGGCCCTCCAGAGGCGGTTAGGATTAATCTTTTGACATGACGCCGTTCACCGCACTCAAGGGCCTGGAACAGCGCGCTGTGCTCGCTATCAATTGG
>SPCL01000007.1 GCA_004525335.1 Thermodesulfobacteriales bacterium | reverse complement strand
TGTGGTGCTTGTAGGAGCTAGCAAGAAAACTAGATCGAGTCCTGCTTTATCTGTATGGACTTTAAATTCAGGGGCTTCTTCCGGCGGCAGATCAACAACCAAAACACCGTCTACGCCTGCCTCTGATGCATCTTTTGCAAACTTCTCAACCCCGTAATGGAAAAACGGATTGTAGTAGCCAAACAGTATAATGGGCACTTCTGAGACCTTTCTTATATTTCTAACGGAAATTAGAACGTCACCTAGAGTAGTTCCAGCCTCTAATGCTCTTTCTGACGCCAATTGTATAACCGGGCCGTCAGCCATGGGGTCAGAAAATGGAACACCAAGCTCTATAATATCCGCCCCACTCTCCTCAAGTTTAAGAACTATATCCTCAGTAACTTCGAGTGACGGATCACCTGCTGTTATATATGTTACTAATGCAATTCTACCCTTTTCATTAAGTTCATTGAACTTATTAGTTATTCTGTTCATGAGATTTTTGCCGTTGTTTATTTGTAGTTTATTTATAGTGAAAAAGGCTGTCCATAATGTGTATTAAATCGTAGACTTTATTCATTTTAGCCCCTTTCCCGGATAGATGATGCAATCTGAAAAAGCTAAGTACTCCAACCCCTGCTATCAATACTTCGGTCAAACTCTAACACCCCCATATCCAAAGTCAAGACTGCCAGCAGGCAGAGGAGGAATCTAAAAATTGTGCTATTTTAGTTGTAAATCTCTATTGGGAATTATCACTTTCCATTAGTTCGGCGATTGTATTCATATCCTTATCTCCCCTTCCAGATAAGCAAACAATAATAATAGAGTCTTTAGGCATTGTCGGTGCAATCTTCATAGTATGTGCAACGGCATGAGAGGTCTCTAATGCTGGAATTATCCCCTCTACCTGAGATATGAATTTAAAACCCTCAAGAGCTTCCCCATCGGTAACATTTGTATATGAAACTCTGCCTGAATCGTTGAGATAGGAATGCTCAGGACCCACCCCAGGGTAATCAAGCCCTGCCGCTATGGAATGAGTGCCTTTAATTTGACCATTGTCGTCTTGAAGCAGGTAAGTTTTGCTTCCGTGCAGGACTCCGACACTGCCTGCCGAGATAGTTGCAGCGTGAATTCCCTTATCTATTCCGAGCCCCGCTGCTTCTACACCTATAAGTTTGACCTCTTCATCTTGAAGGAACGGATAGAAGAGCCCCATCGCGTTAGAACCTCCTCCTACACATGCAATAAGGAGATCAGGCAGCCTATCTTCTTTTTCTAGTATCTGCTCTCTGGCCTCTGTACCTATAACCGATTGAAAATCTCTTACCATCATAGGGTAAGGATGAGGACCGGCGACGCTGCCGATTATATAAAAAGTATCTCTAACATTAGTAATCCAATCCCTCATTGCCTCATTCATCGCGTCTTTAAGAGTTTGAGTGCCCTGAGTTACTTCTCTTACTTTTGCTCCAAGCAGCTTCATTCTCAAAACATTGAGAGATTGACGCTTGGTATCTTCACTACCCATGAATATTTCACATTCCATATTTAGCAGTGCCGCTACGGTTGCTGTCGCAACCCCATGCTGACCCGCTCCTGTTTCAGCAATGATTCTTTTCTTTCCCATACGGGCTGCAAGAATAGCCTGTCCGATGGTGTTATTAATCTTATGTGCGCCGGTATGGGCTAAATCTTCTCGTTTTAGATAAATCTTAGCCCCGCCGAGTTTCTCAGTCATTCGCTGGGCAAAATAAAGAGGCGTAGGACGCCCTACATATTCTGAGAGATAATAGTTGAGTTCTTCGTGGAATTTTGGATCATTTTTGATTTCCTTATATGCCTCTTCCAATTGAAGAATAGCCGGCATAAGAGTCTCGGAAACGTATCTGCCTCCGAATTGACCGTAATGCCCCATCTCGTCGGGTAATGTTGTTTTAGTGTCCATTTTTTATCGCCTCAATGAATTTTTTTATTTTCTTATGATCTTTTTTGCCCGGAGCAATTTCAACCCCGCTGCTGACATCAACTGCGTAAGGTTTTACAATTTTAATAGCTTCCAAAACATTATCTGGATTAAGCCCGCCGGATAGAATAATGTCACCAGAAATAGGTTTAGTTTTCAAGATTTCCCAGTCAAAACTTTTCCCGGTACCCCCATATTCTATATCCGAATATGTATCGAAAAGGATAGCCTGACCTGAATATTGCGCAACCCTGTCTAAATCAGATTTATCTTTGACTCTAATAGCTTTTATAACTTCTAGAGGAAGTAAGCTGGCAAATTCCGCCGTTTCATCACCATGTAGCTGAGCTACCTGTATTCCAGTCATTTCTTTAATTTCAGAAATTTCGTCCAAATCCTGATTAACGAAAACTCCTACTTTTGCAAGAAATGGTGGTAAAGCAGAGATTATCCTCTTTGCAACTTCAGGATCTATATATCGCTTGCTTTGTTTATAAAAGATAAAACCGAGCGCATCAGCTCCAAAGTCGGCAGCCGCTTGAGCATCTTCCATATTGGTGATGCCGCATATCTTGATTTTAGTACTTGATATATTTTTCATAATGTTTGAGAAGGGAAATTATAAAAGTTGATTCCAACTATGTAAACATCAAAGAAAATATAAGCTCTAGTGAATGTCTTTAGATTCTAAGTGCTTATTTATAGATTCGGCTATTATTCGGTATCCATTTTTATTCGAGTGGCCGCCGAAATTGTTGGGATATATCTGCTCGCTCCCGGCTGCATTTTTCAACGGGCCTAGTACGTCAATATATGGAATCTCATGATCCACAAAATACCTTTGTACCAGTTTTGAAACCACTTCTTCATTTTGTATAAGCTTATCCAGCTTATATGATTCTGATAATTCATCACTCTTTGATATGAATTCTGAAAATACCCCTTCTTTAGTCGGAATAATAACAACCAGAAAACCGACTTGTTTTTCACGAGCGAGCTGGTTCATTCTATTGAAGAATTCTAGAGTTAAATTAAGTCCTTCCCTAACCTCAGGGGTACTTAAATCTAAGCCCTCAAGCCTTCTATCGGGTGTGAATCCGGTATTAATTCCTTGTTCCGGTAGATCTAGAATTGGAATATCTTCTCCTTTGCTAATCCTTCTTTGCTGCCTCAAGTTATCACCTATGAACGAAGAGCTAATAATTCTGTACAAGACGCTGTTAGCTGATACCCAATCAGTAAAACTTTCGGAATTGGCTTCTTTATTATTTTCATCCTCATCAAACGAGTAGCTAATATCTAAATTCCTCAAATCTTCCCAGATGGGAACTGAATAAACCGCGTTAAAAGAATCCTTTAAATCATTGCCGAGATAAAAACCTACTATTATCATCTCCGGGTCCAGCTCTAGTGCTTTATCCTCCATTAAATAGAAATATTCTGCCGGCCCGTAACCCCCAAGTGACAAGTTATATGTATCTTTGCTTGAAATTCTCTGTAAGGCGGCCGGCCATGAGTTAGAGGCTGTGGCACTAATCCCATAAGTGTGGGAATCCCCAATCGCAACTATTTTGGCAGTTTGGGGCACTTTCTTATTTCGATATCCCCAGGAATCATGGGCGCCTGAATTGGGCTCAATCTTATATCGCAACACTTCGTCATTAACAATTTTAGGTTTGAGGAAATCAATTGGGTCAAAAAAGAGCCTTGCCAGACCTTCTGTGACTAGAAGGGCAAGGATGACTGATACAAATAATACGAGAACGTTTTTCAGATACTTATTCATACCTGAGCGCCTCAATCGGATCTAACTGAGAGGCTTTACGCGCTGGGTAGATGCCAAAGAATATCCCAATAATAGCAGCAACACTAAATGCCAAAAGCGTCGCACTAAAAGAAATCACAACAGGCCAGCTTGTAAAATAGGAAGCTATTTGTGATCCGATTATACCGATCAAGACCCCGATAGTTCCCCCTGCAAGTGAGAGCAGAACAGACTCAATTAAGAACTGGATCAAAATGTCCCGTTGCTTGGCCCCTACAGCCATACGTATTCCTATCTCCCTTGTTCTTTCACTCACAGAAACAAGCATAATGTTCATAATCCCGATACCGCCTACAATTAGAGAAATAGACGCTACACTAGCAAGAAGGATTGTCATAATCCTAGAGATTGCGAATATTCGGTTGATGATGCTGAGCTGGCTCTTAATATAAAAGTCGTCCTCTTCATCCGCACTGTAGTGGTGACGCTCTCTTAATAGATTAATAATTTGCTTCTCTGCTACTGGGATGTCTTCTGATGATCTCACCGAAACTGAGATGCTTTCTACCTGATCTATGGCTTTTATGTATCTCTGAAATGTTGAGAAAGGTATTAACACAACATCGTCCTGATCCCTACCACCTGAAGTCTGACCAAGAGAGCTCATAACACCAATAACCCTGAATATGTTTTTATTAATTCTAACAGTCTGCCCTACTGGGTTTTGAGATTCGAAGAGATTGGACGCTACTGTTTTACCTAGAACGCAAACTCTTGCCCTCTCTGATACATCCTGATTATTAAAAAAGTTGCCGCTATCTGTATACCAGTCATTAATACTTGCGAAACCCGGCGCTACTCCTAAAACCAGAGTGAACCAATCCTGATTGCCCCAGATTATCTGCTGCCCAATATCAATTAGTGGAGATACGTTGGTTACCATGTCCAACTGCTTTATTGCTTCTGCATCTTGCGGCGTCAAGACATATGCCTTTTGCTGTGATCCCGATCCTACGCCTCTCTTCCCGGTCTTAACAAGAAAAGAGCTCCCGCCAAGACTAGTCAATTGATCCTGGATCATTTTCTCTGCACCCTGAGTGACGGCAACCAGGCTAATTACGGCAGCAACGCCGATAATGATTCCCAAAGTAGTGAGAATTGAGCGAATCTTGTTGGATGAAATGGCACGGTATGCGACTCTAAATGCTGATAGAAGGTTCATTTTATTTAGTCTCAGTTTCTAATTGCTAAGGAGAGTGATGACCTAATTTTCAAAACTCATATCCAAAAAACTCTATATCCCTGGCATATCGTCTGCCAACTTCTTCTCTTGTTTCCTCAGTATAGTATGTACGGTAATCTCTGTGTTTGGAGCTATTTTTATGCGGCAAGCTCACCTTATCTAGACCAAGATTTTGAAATACCTTATTTGAGTCACCATTTAAATCCTCAAATCTGCCGACGAAATCTACAATTAAAGCCCCTTCTTCGTCAGTTAGGTAATCAAGCTGGTTATAAAGGATACTCTTTTTACCGTCAATGTCGTCTATAGTATCTGTGCAGTTATAAAGAAACTCTTCAAAAGAATTGGAATTGGCAAGGACATATTGGGTGAGGTTGTTATATCTTCTCTTGCCGAATATTCTTTTTTGCCAAGTCAGGGTTCCCTTTTCTTTGATCATTGTGTACCAGGAAACCAGCCTATCCCAGGGGTTTCTTACAAAAGCTACTTTATAGTAATCCTGCCACTCATCGCCTATCTGCTCTCTAGCCCACAGAGCATGATCGTGAGTCCCCATGAAATTCTCTAAATCAGGAATATTGTCTTTTAAAACCGCCTCAAAGCTTCTGCCTGCAGTTTTTTGAATATGAATAAAGAGAAATTTTTTAGATCTTGAGATTAACAATTACGCCTCTGAATTGATAAAATTATCCAATATATACAATGAGATAATATACCTTATGGGATAATATATCTCATGAGTAGTGAACATTCAAAAGGAATTAACTTCTGAGATGCTTTAAAGTATTTAGAGGCAGATAACTCTATACAATATTAGTTCAGGCTTTGATTTTTTCATTGTTAAGTGCGTCACGAAAAAATTTAAAAGCAAGAATGGACCTTGAAATCGCATATCCCAGAAAAGCGAAAGCCGCTCCCATATATGAATATGGCGGAACCAAAATGAGCATAAGAACAAGATAGAACACAGTAGCAATTGATTCTAATATTGTCCTAAGCCCGGGCCTTCCCATTGCCAAGAGAGCAGGATTTATCCAGAACGTAAATCTTACAATAAGAACCGCAACAGCTAGAATTCTAAGTGCATTTGTTGCGGGCAAATATTCACTCCCAAAAACAAGTTTAATAATAGGTTCTGCAAAAACTAATAATATGATAGTGAGAGGTACTATTATTAATACCAGGCTCTTGGTCGTGCTTTTAATCATCTTCTTAAAATCTTTAATTGCATTAGAACTAGTAAATTTCACAAGCTCGGGATAAATGGCTTCATATAGCGGGTCAACAACCTTGTTTGCAAGTGAAGCTACGGTGCTGGCAATTTTGTAAAAAGCTACAGCTTCCTTTCCTGCAAAATAACCAAGAATCATTACGCCTAAGTATTTTTCATTTCCGGTTTTAAGGGTAGCAATAAAACTAGTGTTGCCTAAGAACCACGCAATCCCCCTCCACTCATCTCTGATCAATCCTATATCAGCCCCTAACCATCCTTTTAGATCGTTCTCATTTAGAGTTTTTACCACAATCCACATTCTGATAGAGAAGCCGATGAAACTTGCGAGAATAAATCCGTACAAGACTCCCTTTATTCCAAAACCACTAAACAAAAGACCAACAACTACAATAAGCCTGAACAGCTTTTGAAAAGTATTTATAAAAGCAATGCTTTTAAAGCGGTCAAAAACCCTCAGAATCGCATCGGACGTAGAATTAGCGGTATCAATAAAAAGACTTATTGAGAAAATCCAGATAAGGATATATGCGTCGGGAGAATGAATAATATATGTACTTATAAGCTTGGCGCTTAGGATAGCAATTATAAATGCGACGATACCGCTCCCAATATCTAGAATATAGGAGAGCTTTATCATAGAGCGGGTTTTATCAGGCTCCCCCTTTTCTAAATAAGTGCCTATATATTTAGTGGCGGTTTCCCAGACCTTTAGGTCAAAGAACATGTTGAGAACGGAAATATAGGCAATAACAAGTGTGAGCAGTCCGTAGTCGCTAACACCGAGCATTCTGGCAACGACAATAGTCTGAATAGCAGTAAATATCCCGGAAGCTGATTTGCCGCCAAAGAGCCAGGTAGCGTTCTTTAAAAGTTTTTTCTGAGAGTTTTTTGAATTGCTCATATTAACGAGCCTGTATTATAATCGATCTTTATTGAGAAGCCTTCTGTATAGCAGTTATGTAATTTTCAATCATGCCTTCTTCGGTGTGGCGTTTCACGATGTTCTCTCTGCCGGACGCCCCCATTTCTTGAGCTAATTTCTCATCTTTTAAAATAGAGATTATAGCTTGTGCTATATTTTCCACACTCTCAGGATTAACAAGAAGTCCCGTCGTCCCGTTATTGACAGCTTCTTTTGAGCCACCGTGATCACCTGCTATAAGAGGTTTACTACGGGCGCTTGCTTCAATTAGAGAATTTGGAAGACCTTCAATCTTATTATTCCAATACCTGTTAGGCATTATAAAAATATCAGACAGATCAAAAAAGTTTATTGTCTCACCGTGTGCAACTCCACCTGTAAAAATCACGTTCTCGCTGACCCCAATCACGCGTGCAAGCTCTGCAAACTTCTCTTTGTATCTACCCTCTCCAACTATCAAATACTTTAATTGAGGAAACTCTTTTAGAACCAAAGGAAGCGCTTTGATCACAGTGTCCTGCCCCTTTCTGGGGAGCACCCTAGCAACTGTTAAGAGAATCTTGTCCTCGTCCCCAAGGTTATATTCCTTCCTTAGTTTGTTAATTGCGAGACTATCAGGTTCTTGTGTCAGCATATAGTCTTCAACCCCATTATAGACCACTTCTATCTTGTCCTCAGGCACCCCTACGCTTTCAACAAGCTCTTTAGTATTATTACTTACTGCGACAATCATCCGGGCATGGTTGTATAGTCTCTTCATAGGATATTGTAGAATCCGCCTAAAGAATTTCTCGCCATAAAAGCAAGTCGTAATACCAGAGCCTGCAATACGGACTACAGGATTAAAATTATAAAAGGGCAACAACCCTCCGACCACCTCAGCTTCCTCTGTAATGAAAAGTACACAATCGGGCTTCTCGCTCAATATAGTCTTCAACAGATATATCCAGCCCAAAATTATTTCTAAAAGTGGGATCTTTTTTAAAACCTTGTTTCCAAGTCCTGGAACTCTAATCACCCGGCAGGGCAGAGTTTCATCTACAGTTTTGTCTTTTGATGAGTAGCCTGGGGCGAGAATAACAGTTTCAATGTCAGAGCTCCCAATTCCCTTAGCAAGTTTATAACTGGTAGTAGCTAGCCCTCCTAAGAATGGGGGGAACTCGTGTGTGTATATTAGTAGTTTCATGAAATTTGCAGATCCAATATCAATACAACATAGATTTTTTTACTCTCATATTAATATTGCGATTTTAATTATAATACACTATATTTGGTTTTAGATTCTAGGACTTAAAATGGAGATGCAAATGGACAATTTGGGCAATGAATTGTTAAAAATATTAAAAACAGAAATTGGACAAGGAAATTCGAATACCACCAAACTTACGGAAAAAATTCTTGAATCTAATCCTGATTTGGACTACAACAGAACGAAAGTTGAAATAGTCGAAGCTCTAAAAGAGTTAAACAACGGCGGTCACATCCAGATTATGACTATTAACTGGGAACTAGGAGAGGAATTCTTATATATAGACTCAGGCACAAAGGATAAGATAGAGCTTGTCTAAAACGGATTACATAAGAATCACAGGAATTTTAGAATTGAGTTCCAGCTCTGAAAACACCGACGTAACATTTAATATAGAGCATTCATCTGACCAAGACTTTAATAAAAGCAAAGTAGGTGTATTCACTCTAAGACTATCTGATATAATGGATACGAAGGGATTTCACAACAATGATATAGAGTTAATCGCTTCACAATTAACAGAGCAAATATTGGTTAGAGAAAGGGATGAAGAGCGCACTTTGAATATTTTTCATTTGGAAGGATTGCCGCTTGATCAGTGGTTGATTAGTAATACCCCTATTTTGAAGCAATAAAGCTTTATGATAAAGAAGTGCTAGAAAGCCTTTACTTTGTTAAACAAAATCGTGTATAATCTCCAGAATAAGTTATTAGTACCCTGTTCTTTGACAATTCAAATCAATATAAAGACGGAGAGAAACTGGTCTGGGCAACCAGTAATATTCTGGGTTGGATACGTTTTCAACATTCTCTAGGAGGTATAGGTATGGTACTGAGACGTTCTCTTCTTTTATTGATAGCACTTCTTCTTCCAACAATAGCCTTTGCAACTACCACATATGTTGTCAAAAAAGGGGACAATCTATATGATCTATCTAGGAAGTTTGGAGTATCGGTAGAAGATATAACTGAATTAAATAAGCTTAAAAACAACAATTTAGGAATTGGTTATGAACTACTTATTCCGGGTAACGATTCACAAAGCAATAACAATTACAGCAATAATAATTACATAGTAAAAAGTGGCGACACTATTAGTCAGATTGCTGACAAGCTTGGCGTTAAATCTAAAGACTTAAAATCCGCAAACAACTTAAAGAATGACCGATTGCAAATTGGTCAAGAACTTTATATCCCACTCAAAAGTAAAACCAACATTAGTAAAACTTCGTCAGTAGCGGACACAAAACTAGAGTCTATTCAAAATGAGACACCTGTTAGGGCTGAAATTCCTCAAGAGGAAATCTCCAATGCTTATGTGGTAAAAAAAGGAGACACACTAGGGCACATAGCTGAGAAGCATGCAGTTAAAACTAATGATCTAAAAAAAGCCAACAATCTTAAAAACAATAATCTTCAAATCGGGCAGAAGCTCGTCATTCCAAATTTAGCCGTAGTTAAAGAAACCTCAGAAACAAAAGAAGTAGTCACCTCATCAAAAACCGAATTACTAAAAACCACCGAGAATGACAGCATTATTAATTTAACAGTTTCAAATGTTTATACAGTACAGAAAGGCGACACGATTTATGACTTATCAAACAAATTCAAGATTTCCAAAGATAATCTCACAAAGTGGAACAATCTGGATAAGAGCAATCTAAGCATAGGCCAAAAGCTTTACTTAACACCTAACAAAGAAATAAGAACAGCTTCAAATAAGTCCGACAACAAAGTTTCCAAACCCCAATATTCAGGTGATTACAAAGTCAAGAAAGGCGACACTCTAGGCCATATAGCTTCAAATCATGGAATATCGGTTAAGGACTTAAAAAACGCAAACAACCTTACAACCAACAACCTTAAAATTGGCAAAGTTTTAAAAGTCCCAGCTTTAACTAAACAAAATAAAACAGTAGCAAAGAGTGCTAAAACTGTTAACCGTACTTCGGCAACTAAGTACACGGTTAAAAAGGGTGACACCCTAGGCGGCATCTCTAACAGTTATGGAGTGTCGGTTGCAAAGATTAAAGAAGCTAGTTCTCTAAAAAGCAATAATATAAAAGTTGGCGATGTATTACTCATACCAGGAACTCAGAAAACCCCTTCAAGTTCGACATATACTGTTGTAAGCGGAGACACATTAGGAGGGATTGGAAACAAGTTCGGAGTATCGGTAAAAGAGCTAAGAACTTTAAACAATCTTAAGAGCAGTTATTTGCAGGTTGGTATGAAATTAACCGTTTCGGGCAATTCAAAGGCCGCACAGCCCAGCGTACAAACTGCCAAAAAGGCAGCACAGAAACCAAGTGCGAGATACATTGTTAAGAGCGGCGAGTCATTAGGGATTATTGCTCAACGATATGGGGTATCCGTTACATCAATAGTAAATGCCAACAATCTCAAAGGCCAGACAATAAGAGCAGGTCAAACAATTAATATCCCAAGTGCTGAAAATTACAGAGATTATGCAGGGAATACTGAATATAGTTCGAACAACGAAAGTACAAGTTATAAAAAGACAAAAGAAAACATAATTACTGTGGCAAAACAATATCTTGGCGCTCCATATAAGTTTGGAGGATCCTCTTTTAAGACTGGTATAGATTGTTCGGGATATGTAAAAAAGATTTTCAGCAAGTTTAATGTTGAGCTACCCAGAACCGCAAGGGACATATACTACAATACCGGAACTAGGGTTGCCAAAAACCAACTTCAGACAGGTGATCTGGTATTTTTTAGAACCTATGCAAGTTACCCTTCACACGTCGGCATATATATGGGAAACGGGCAGTTCATTCACGCTTCTTCAGGTGCACGTAAAGTGTCAATCACAAGCCTTAACAAGAAGTACTACACAAAGAGATACATTGGGGCCAAAAGAATACAGCTTTCAGCCGTATTCGAGAAAGAATACTCCCAAAGATAATATAATTATTTCCAGTAAACACACCCCATTTTGCTTTAACCATACTGTCCTTTATTATAGGCAATTCTGATATTATTAAATCCTTCATTGAAAGATGTAGCGCAGTGTTTATATTAAAGGGAAAACCATGAATAAATACTTAAGCAGTTTTGAAGACTTTCTTAGCTCTGAGAGAAATTACTCTAAGCACACCTTGAAAGCTTATCTAGCAGATATAAAAGAATTTGGTTTAGTTCTTAAGGAAATGAATTTGATATCACATGAAAACGGTGATATTGATTTTCTGAACATGGATGAAACACCTGTAAGGGTATTTATAAGTAAGCTATATAAAAAGAACAAGAAGGTTTCTATATCAAGAAAGATTGCTTCTGTTAGAACTTTTTTTGAATTCTTGATACGTAGGGGTGAAATGAAATCAAACTCTGCGAAACTAGTCCCCAGCCCAAAAGGGGAAAAGAGGCTTCCAACTTTTTTAACAGTAGACGAGGTTGTAAAACTTGTTGAAGCCCCAGGTTCAGATAATGTTTATGAATCAAGGGACAGAGCAATATTAGAGCTCCTTTACTCTTGTGGATTAAGGGTAAGTGAGCTGGTAGGCATAAATTTAAACGAATTAGATTTGGAATCCATGAGTGTAAAAGTTTTAGGAAAGGGAAACAAAGAAAGGCTTGTACCTTTAGGTTCGAAAGCTTCTTCGGCAATTAAGATATACTTAATCCAAAGATTGGATCTAAAACCTAAAGAAGACTATCTGTTTGTAAATTCAAGGGGCGGAAGGCTTACAACCAGAAGCATTGACAGAATCATCAAAAAGTATGCAGCAATATCAGGAATACCTAAAAACATAAGCCCCCATGTCTTGAGACACACATTTGCAACACATCTTTTAGGAGGTGGGGCCGATTTAAGGGCTATTCAGGAAATGCTGGGACATAAGAGCCTGTCCACAACACAAAGATACACTCACACATCTGTAGAAAAATTAATGGAAATTTACGATAAAACACACCCGAGAGCGTAAAAAAAAATGGAAAACTTTCACGGAACAACAATAGTATGCGTTAAGAAGAACAATCAAGTGGCTATGGCTGGGGATGGGCAGGTAACTCTTGGCCATACGGCGATAAAGCACACAGCAAGAAAAGTAAGAAAGATTTATGGCGACAAAGTCATTGTAGGCTTTGCGGGAGCTACGGCTGACGCGATGACTCTGTTTGATAAATTTGAGGCTAAGTTAGAAGAGTATAGAGGCAATCTCAGTCGAGCTTCAGTTGAGCTTGCAAGAGACTGGAGAACGGACAGGGTCCTTAGAAGACTAGAAGCCCTTCTTGCGGTAGCCGACAAAGAATCCATGTTTCTTATTTCAGGAAGCGGTGATGTACTAGAGCCGGATGATAATATCATTGCGATAGGCTCGGGCGGCTCATTTGCCCAAGCTGCAGCTAAGGCGCTAAGCAAACATTCTGATTTAAGCGCAGAGGATATAGTCAAAGAATCCATGCATATAGCATCTGAAATTTGTGTATATACTAACGATAATATTAAAGTAGAGGTACTGAATACAAATGAGTAATGACATATTTTTTACACCAAGAGAAATAGTTTCCGAGCTTGATAGATATATAATTGGACAGAACAACGCTAAGAGAGCAGTATCGATTGCACTTAGAAACCGCTGGAGACGCCAGCGTGTGTCTCCTGATTTAAAAGATGAAATTGCACCAAAAAACATCTTAATGATAGGCCCAACCGGGGTTGGGAAAACAGAGATTGCAAGAAGACTCGCCAAACTTGCTCAAGCCCCGTTTCTAAAAATTGAAGCCTCCAAATTTACAGAGGTCGGTTACGTGGGAAGAGACGTTGAATCTATGATTAGAGATATAACGGATATAGCCATTAAATTGGTAACAGATGAGGAAAAAATCTCTGTGAGAGTTAAAGCCGAGAACCTTGCTGAGGAAAGAATGCTGGATTTATTGCTACCTGCCCCAAGCGTAAGTCCTGAAAACCAGGAGGCAGAATCAAACAGCGACACCAGACAGAAGCTAAGAAAGCTATTAAGAGAAGGAAAATTGGATGAACGATTTGTTGACATAGAGGTCACATCTAAGAATATGCCTATACAGGTCTTCTCCCCTTCGGGAATGGACGATATGGATGTAAACATTTCTGACATGATTGGCAACTTGTTCCCTAAAAAAACTAAAAAGAGAAAGATGAATGTTCCTGAGGCAATGGAGGTTCTGTTACAAGAAGAAGCTCAGAAGCTGATCGATATGGACAATGTCGTAAAGCTTGCAATAGATAGAGTTGAGCAATCCGGCATAATTTTCATAGACGAGATAGATAAAGTTGCGGGAAGAGAAAGCTCTGCCGGCCCTGACGTTTCCAGAGAAGGAGTGCAGAGAGATTTACTACCTATTATTGAAGGCTGCACTGTGAACACCAAACATGGTATGGTTAAGACCGACCATATACTTTTTGTAGGTGCCGGGGCATTTCATGTTTCAAAACCCTCCGATTTAATACCGGAGCTTCAGGGGAGATTCCCAATTAGGGTAGAGCTTGAGCCTCTTACAAAAGATGATTTCGTTAATATCTTAATTAAACCTAAAAATGCTCTCATTAAGCAATATATAGAGCTTCTTAACACTGAAGATATAGAGCTTGTTTTCACAGATGATGCAATACACGAGATCGCGGAGACGGCTCAACATGTAAATGAATCGACAGAGAACATCGGCGCCAGAAGGCTTCATACCATTATGGAAAAGATACTCGACGACATTTCTTTTGAAGCCCCTGACATGACAGAGGAGAAGATAGTTATTGATGCTCAATATGTAAAAGGCAAGATCGCTGACATTGTTAAAGATAGGGACTTAAGCCGATATATACTATAAGGAAGCAAAGGCCTATAGGAGAGACGAGGTGTCGGTATTTGCAATCACCAGATGCGTGTATGATGAAGATATAAAAGAAGAACTTCTTGAAATAAAAAAATTATCGGTACGAATTCTTGAAAAGCAAAAGGGATTTATCGGTGTTAAGCAATATATATGTGAAGAAATGAACGAAATGGTCTCTATTATTGAATGGGAGACCAAAGAAGACCACGAAAAATCAATGGAAAGCCCTGACT
Source organism: Thermodesulfobacteriales bacterium (assembly GCA_004525335.1). Classification (GTDB taxonomy): domain Bacteria; phylum Desulfobacterota_D; class UBA1144; order Nemesobacterales; family UBA2774; genus CR02bin9. The sequence goes on along the minus strand of SPCL01000007.1, from coordinate 12,015 downwards.
GGGATACTGTTAATCCAACTTGGATCGCATTAACTAAAGGTGCGAAAATAACTTTTGAAGTAAACCTGTTCGAGCCTCATTAATTATTTGAGCGGCTTAAATTTGAGCCTGCCAAATTGCTTTACCCACAAAGAATGGCCCTAGACTTTCTAAATACTGCGAGGTCTGCTTGGTTTTACGCATTGCTTGAATTAAAGCTGAGAGAGGAAAGAGCTCTTTCCCTAAAACTCCGATCACAAAATCATTATCGTTTTTATCAAGACCGTGACAGGCTAGTCTTATATCCCTGCCTAAACCAGCATGCCCAAACTTAAAGCCTAATTTCCCGTGCTCACCCAATACAACCCGCTGCTCGTCTTCTGATAAAGTCTCAAAGCTTTTCTCTCTGCAGAGCGGATACCAAATCGCCCATGGCCACTCGGGGTCCAGAACTTTAGCACGAGGACCGCTCAGCAGTGTTTTTTCCAAATCCAGCTCATAACCTAGAGAATACGTCCTACCCAACATGGTGAACTCCGGTTTTGGAGTTAGTTCCATAAATGACGAACTGTTTAAGAATTCTCTGTAATCTTCAACGAAGAAGTCTGGGTTCTCACTTAGAGCCAAGACACCTATTCCATAAGGATCGTTTACATCAGCATAGAGAACCAGGTCCATTTTAGTCACTTCAAGTTCTTTTATTATCTCAATAGTATTCCAGCAGTCGCCAAAGGCCATAAACTGCATAAACAACCGCCTGTCTAAAGATATAGTAGTTCCGTCTGTTTTCCGCCCTTTTTCGCTTAAATCCAATTTGGCATCGTTATTATCTGCTGGCATATAAGAAATCTCCTTAGGTGAAAAATATAACAGGATAAGTTCTCTTTGGCGATTTAAATTGCTATCTCTTTAGATGGAGTGGATTCGTCTAGTATCTTTATTTGAAAACATGTTTTTAGAAATAACTTGTTGGCAGAGTCAGTTATATCTTTTATAATAGTGTGCTTAACTTCAGGATAGGAAAAATAAAATGGAAAAATTTATTCAGAAAGCGCAGACACTTGTTGAAGCCCTACCCTACATAAAAGAATTTCATGGTCAAACTATAGTCGTAAAATATGGGGGAAGCGTTGGGGATGAAGACCTTCACGATTTTGCCCGGGACGTAGTTCTTATGAAGTATGTCGGCATGCACCCTGTAGTTGTTCACGGCGGGGGTCCTCAGATAGGCGACCACCTTAAGAAACTAGGCATAGAAACCGAGTTTATTGCCGGGCTACGTGTAACTGATGAGCAGACAATGGAAGTTGCAGAGATGGTGCTCGTTGGAAAAATTAACCAGAAAATTATAGAAGCTATACACTCTATGGGCGGAAAAGCGGTAGGCACATCCGGAAAAGAAGGGAAGATGATCCTTGCCAAGAAACTGGACCTTAAGAAATTCGCTAAAGAAAATGGGATTAAGATCCCTAAAGGTGCCGACTTAGGGCTGGTGGGAGAAGTCGATAGCGTAAACCCTGATCTTATAAAAGTGCTTGAGAACTCGGGATTTATTCCTGTAATAGCCCCTATAGGATTTGATGAAGAAGGGGGAACTTTTAATATAAATGCTGACCATGTTGCCAGTAAGATCGCTGGAGCTTTAAATGCTGCGAAGCTGATTCTGCTCACAAATGTTGCAGGAATTATGGATAATAAAAAGAATTTAATCTCGACGCTGACTGAATCTGAAGCAAGAAAATTAATCAAGAAAGAAATCATTTCGAGCGGCATGATACCAAAAGTTATGTGTGCAATTGAAGCGCTTCATGACGGTGTAAAAAAAGTGCATATAATTGACGGCACTGTTGAGCATGCGCTGATACTTGAAATCTTCACTGACTCCGGAATTGGAACGGAGATACTGCTTTGAGCACTCAGGACACAATATCAAAAACTAAAAATTACTTAATGAATACCTACGGCCGCTACCCCATAGCAATGGTCAGAGGAAAGGGTTCCTGGATATGGGATTCTGAAGGCAAGAAATATCTTGATTTTATAACAGGTATTGCCGTAAACAACCTGGGTCACTGTCATCCGAAAGTTACAAAAGCTATAGTGGACCAGTCTAAGAAGCTGGTTCAACCCTGCAATCTGTTTCATATAGAACAGCAGGGCGAATTTGCCCAAATGCTTGTTGAGAATTCATTTGCAGACAAAGTCTTCTTTTGCAATAGCGGCGCTGAAGCTAATGAAGGAGCTATCAAGCTCGCAAGAATATGGGGAACAAATAACGGTGGGAAATATAAGATTGTCCATGCCAGAGACTCTTTTCACGGTAGAACCATGGGCGCCTTGAGCGCAACGAGCAAGAAGTATCAAGCCGGATTCAAACCGCTGGTTCCAGGATTTAAGCCAATTGCATATGACAAGATCGAAGCTTTAGAAAAGGCGTTAGAAGATAAAAAAGTATGCGCTGTAATTTTAGAGCCGATTCAGGGAGAAAATGGCGTGATCTTACCGGCAGATAACTATCTCAAAAAAGTCAGAGCGCTCTGCACAAAGAAAAAGGTGTTATTAATATTTGATGAAGTGCAGGTTGGTATTGGAAGAACAGGGAAACTCTTTGCATATGAACATTACGGTATAAAGCCCGACATAATGACTCTTTCTAAAGCCCTTGGCGGAGGTATTCCATGCGGAGCATTTCTAACCACCAATAAAATTGCCAAGAACTTAAGCCCGGGAATGCACGGCACAACTCTCGGTGGAAACCCACTTGCAATGAGCGCTGGAAAAGCCGTCTTGGATACAATTAATGAGGAAGGTTTATTGGACGGGGCAACTGAGTCTGGAGAATATTTTTTAGATCAACTCCAAGCACTAAAAGATAAATACAAAAAAGAAATAAAAGAAGTAAGGGGCAAAGGTCTTATTTTGGGGATAGAGTTTAAAAATAATGAAACAGCTAAAGCAGTAGTAGAAAAATGCATAGACAAGGGACTACTTACAATTCTTACGGTACAAAAGGTTATGAGAATATTGCCCCCTTTGAATGTAAAAAAAGCGGAGATAGAGCAAGCAGTAAAAACTATTGATAAGGCATTAAAAGAGGTGACGGATGCCTAGACATTTGCTAAGCATTTTTGATTTATCAAAAAAAGATTTTAAAACCCTTTTCAAAAGAGCAGCCCAATTAAAGAAGGAAAAAAAGTCGGGAAAAAGCCATGAAGCTCTCAAGAGAAAATCGATCGGGATGATTTTTGAAAAGCTATCAACCAGAACAAGAGTATCTTTTGAAGTTGCAATTAATGATTTGGGAGCGGCTTGTCTTTATATGAACCCAAGTGATTTGCAGCTTGGTAGGGGAGAATCAATAGCTGATACTGCAAAAATATTATCCTCTTATTTAGACGGGATCATTATCAGAACTTATGAGCAGGATCGCATAGAAGAATTTGCACAACACTCAACTGTTCCGGTTATTAATGCACTGACTGATTTAGGCCACCCTACTCAGATTGCCGCAGACCTTTTTACCATCGTTGAGGCTGGAAAGAAACTCAACAAGATAAAACTGGCCTATGTTGGAGACGGCAACAACATAGTGAACTCATTTATAGGCGCCGCTTCTATATTGGGTTTCAGCTTATCTGTAGCTGCACCAAAAGGGTATGAGCCCGATAGTGAGTTCCTCAAGAAAGCTATAGAAAGTGGAAATGGATCCATAGAAGTAATAAACGATCCCAAAATAGCTGTAGAGAACGCAGATGTTCTATATACGGACGTTTGGGTCAGTATGGGACAGGAAAAAGAGACCAAAAAAAAGCAAAAAATATTTAAACCGTTTCAAATAAATAACGCCCTCTTATCTTTAGCAAACCCTGGTGCTATTGTAATGCATTGCCTCCCGGCACATAAAGGTGAAGAGATAACTGAAGATGTATTGGAAGGTCCAAATTCCGTAGTATATGAGCAGGCTGAGAACAAATTACATATGGGAAAAGCTATATTGGAAATGTTTCTCAAGACATAAGCTCTTATAAACCATAGTATTTCAGTTCCTCCAAAAAGCCATTAACAATAATAAAGTTCACGCTTGAAGTGTTAAGCTTATTATCATATCTTTAATAAAAGTGTTAGAATTGTGAGACGTTATCCCTTGGGGGGTTTCAAATGAGACGAGGAGAAAAAGTTTATTATGTAAAGGACTTTATACAGACTGTCCCTCTCCCTTCGCCTAAGAAAATATTTAGTGAGCTAGACAAATTGGGTTATAAGGGACAGACTGATGCCAGACGTGCTGTATCTCTTGCTGCCTATCGGCACGTAAAGAGATTGAAACAAATGCACTCTGCTAACACTCCTAGAACAGAATTAGTTCCAAGACCTAATTCTATACTCATGGGTCCCACGGGTTGCGGGAAAACATATCTCATCGAACTGCTGTTTGGAGAAATCTTCAAGCTACCATTTGTCATAATAGATATGACCAAGTTCACTGAATCAGGATATGTTGGGGATGATGTTGTAAATATTTTAGTGCAGCTGGTTTATGCTGCGAATGAAAGTATTGATATTGCGGAATGTGGGGTGATAGTGCTGGACGAGTTTGATAAAATTGCAGGATCTTCCAGCAACGCCAGGTTTGCGGGACAGGGAACGACAAAAGATGTTTCCGGTTTTGGTGTACAGAGGGAGCTACTTAAAATATTAGAGGGGACAGACGTGCAGATACCGCTAGACTTTGGTTTTTCAAGCCGTGGCCCAAGAGCGCTTATTTCCACCCGGGATATATCCTTTTTTGCTATCGGAGCGTTCTCAGGTATAAAAAACTTATTTAGAAGCAATGAGGCCGGGTTCATAAAAAATATAGAGAAGAATAAAGTTCAAGAGGACACAATAGCTTACGATATGAGTCACGAAGAAGCTGACGATATAACTAAATTTCAACTTTTTGGATTTTTACCTGAACTCATTTCCAGATTTAACAGAATCGTTCCATTTTCACCACTAACCAGTGAAACACTAAAAGAAATTATTCATCTCAAAATCATGAACTATCAAGCTGAATTTGAAGAAGAAGGGTTTCAGTTGCAACTGGGCCCCTTAATCGTAGATCACATTATTGAAGAAGCAAAGAACAGGCAAACTGGGGCCAGGGGGCTTGATGTAATAATCTCCAAAAACCTTGAAGAAGTAGCTTTTGATTTATTTGGGCGGGGTGAGACAGGCGAAGTTACCCTTACCGTTAAGTCGGGCGAGGTTACACACATTATAAAGAGACGTGCATGAAAATATATATTGAGAGCTTAGGTTGCTCCAAAAACCTCGTAGACAGCGAACTGATACTGGGCTCGCTTACAAAATCCGGCCATCAAATATCATCCGAAGAAGAAGCTGAGGTAATAATAGTAAATACCTGCGGCTTTATCGGAGATGCTAAGCAAGAATCGTTAGATGCAATTTTAGATCTTTCTGAATACAAGAAAAGCGGTAGTTGTAAGAAACTCATAGTTACCGGCTGCATGGTTGAAAGATATTCTGAAGAGCTAAGTAAAGAAATTCCTGAAGTTGATGCGTTTTGGGGAACAGGAAATATCTTCAAAATTGGAGACGCTCTAGAACAAGAAAAATCGGAGAAAATTAAGATGTACCCTCCGGGCACGATTTATGATCCTGATTCTCCTCGAGTAATGCTAACCCCTTCTCACTCGGCATTTGTAAAAGTTTCAGAGGGTTGTTCGAGAACCTGTACGTTTTGCATAATTCCCAAGATGAGAGGGATTATGAAGAGCAGAACTATAGATTCTATAGTAGGAGAGATTGCCGGCCTTGCACATCAGGGCGTGGGAGAAATCAACCTTATTGCTCAAGACATGACCAGTTATGGAAGAGATATAGGAACAAACCTTGAAACCATGCTCAGAGAAGCGTCCAAAGTTGAGGGGATAGATTGGATTAGGATCCACTACTGGTACCCCTGGGGGATATCAGATTCGCTGATTGAGCTTGTAGCAGAGGACAACAACATCTTGCCGTATGTGGATATGCCGCTTCAGCATATTAATGACAGAATGCTTAAATCAATGGACAGAAAGACCACCAGCAGACGCATTAGGGATATAATCAAGCAATTAAGAACGGGTATTGACGGCGTTATACTGAGAACTACTTTTATTGTCGGATTTCCCGGAGAAACAGAGGATGAATTCGAAGAGCTTCTGGAATTCGTTGAGGAGACAAAGTTTGATAGAGCAGGGGCATTTAAGTACTCACAAGAAGAAGGCACTCCGGCTGGAGTAATGGGTGAGCAAGTACCTCATGAGATAAAAGAGGAGAGGTTCGAGCGCTTAATGGAAGCACAGTCTGAAGTCTCTTTTGAGAAAAACAAGTCTCTTATAGGATCTGTTCACAAAGGATTTGTAGAAAGCGTGGAAGACGGAAATTATGTTGCCAGAATATCTTCACAAGCCCCAGAAGTAGACGGATACACATACATAAAAAGAGAAGAAGAGCTTATTCTAGGAGATCTGGTAGATATAAAGATCACGGATGCGGATATCTATGATCTATACGGAGAAGTAGTATAATCAGCCTATATTTGTTTACTCTCTAAGATCAAATCAGTTAACAAACCATTTACCACTAATTTTAATCATCCCCATTTGCATCAAACATTTGGCGTATTCCGTAAGTTGTATTTCTCTCAGCCGGGATTCTTCCGATCTGCCTGGTTAGGCGGCGAAACTCCTCAGGCGGGAAATACTGTCCATAATTCGCTCCGGCCGATCGTGAAATCTGCTCTTCCATGAGCGTGCCGCCAAAGTCATTAGCCCCCGCGGTGAGTGAGAACTGGGCAAACTCTGGACCCTGCTTAACCCAGGAGACCTGTATGTTATTTATCCACCCTCTGAGCATAAGCCTTGAAACTGCATACATCTTCAACTGATCCAGATCAGTTGGGCCTTCAGCAACCTTCCCCTTTGAGTGTTTAAAGAGTCTCGTGTTCCAGGGAATAAACCTTAGAGGTACAAACTCTGTGAATCCTCCGGTCTCTTTTTGAATATCGCGTAGAATACCAATGTGTATTGCCCAGTGTTTGGGCTTGTCAACATGACCGTACATGATTGTTGAAGTGGTGTGCATACCGGACAGATGTGCTTTTTTGACGATTCTTATCCATGCCTCCGTAGGCATTTTCCGGGGTGCAATAATTTTCCTAACCTCTTCAACTAATATTTCAGCCGCAGTGCCCGGGAATGTGTTGTGTCCAACATCTTTTAGTCTTTCGATGAAGTCTTCCTCTGTAATGCCAAGTGATTCGGCGCCGTAAAATATTTCAAATGGAGAAAACGCATGAGTATGCATCTCGGGAACCGCTTTTTTCACAGCTTTGATTAATTCAATATAGAAATTGCCGTCTATATCAGGGTGCATACCGCCCTGCATGCAAACCTCTGTAGCGCCTATTTCCCAAGCCTCTTTCACTCTATCCGCTATCTCATCCATGCTGAGGAAATATGCTCTTTCATCCCCTTCTGGGGCCATAAAATTACAGAATCCACAGTATGTATTGCATATATTCGTAAAATTAATATTTCTGTTCACAACATAGGTAATGACGTCGCCAACATCTTGTTTCCTGATTTCATCAGCAGCAATGGCAAGAGCCGAGATCTCATCTAGGTCTTCTATCCCAAATAATGCCTCGCCATCTTCAACCGATACTTCGTCTCCAACTAGAGCTTTATTGATAATTCGCCCAGTAGTGCCATTTACCTTTGAGAAGAGACTATCAAGCCCCATTGCCCTATTTTCTTCTATTCTATCAACTGCTTCTTTAATGTCAGCCATTTGTCACCTCTTGGAGTGGTACATAACCGTCTTTATCTACAAAATTCACTACACGTCTAAGCACTTTTTCATCAATAAATTCCCTGTCAATAAACTCTGGGTATACCGGCAACCTTTCCCTTAGTGTGAAGCCTAAATTTTGAACCATACCCTGCATAATCTCAAGCTTAGGCCAAGGAGCCTCTGGGTTAACATAATCAATTGTAACCGGAGATACTCCGCCAAGGTCGTTTATTCCAGCATGAATAAAGAGTGGATACGTCTCAGGATTTAAATTGGGCGGTATTTGAAGGTTCATCGTCTCACCGAATACCAGCCTTGAGATAGCAACCAGCTTTAACATCTCAACAAAGCTCGGAGGAGGATATTTCTCCATCATTATTCCAGGTTTTGGACTAAAGTTCTGGATGATTATTTCCTGTAGATGTCCATAGTGATCACTCAATTCCTTGAGAGCAAATAGAGATTGGATCCGCTCTTCCCAGGTTTCCCCTATTCCTACCAGTATTCCTGAGGTCCATGGAATCCTAAGCTCACCGGCAAGCTCCATAGTTTTCATTCTCTGTTTGGGAACTTTATCGGGGCACCTATAATGCGCCTCATCTTTTTGAAGTAGCCTTGGGCTGATGTTCTCTAACATAAGACCCATACTAGGATTGGACTGTCTAAATGCGAGTAATTCATCACTTGTGGCTAAACCGAGATTAGTATGAGGGAAAATGTTTTCTTTGAGTCCTGCCTCTCCCATTGCGATTAGGTATTCAGCGGTTGTGTTATAGCCAAGTTTTTGCAGCGCCTCTTTATAAATTGGATATTTAAGCTCAGGCTTATCCCCCGTAACAAATAGTAGTTCGGTACATCCTAACTCGGCTCCCTTTTTAGCCATATCTACCACTTCTTGTGGGCTCATAAAAAGTGGCCCCTCACCAGGTTCATATTTAAAAGTACAGTAGCCACAGTGATTACGGCAGATTTGAGTTACAGGAACAAATACATTTTTAGAATAAGTCAAAATTTGCCCTTTCCCTCTGTCCCTTAATTTGGAAGCCGTTAGAAGCAAGTAAGGGATTTCGTCTTTATCTATATTTACAAGATAAAGCGCTTCTTCAAGATTGATAGCCTCTCCTGACTCTGCTTTTCCCAATATCACGGAGAGTCTTTTTGAAGGACTGTTCAATAACGACTCGCATCCTAGCGAGTCAAGTACATTTTCCCAATCTTTATCAATTGAAGCCATATCAAATTTTTGATTAATTACCCCAGTTAATTTGAAAATCAGGGATATCTAAAAATGCCAATCCCTAATTTAACCCTCTTATCTTCGCACAAAGGGCATATTCTTATCAAGAATAATTAGTATGCAGTATATTGGGAGTAATTCAAATAAATTATTAGATCAATTCAAAAACAAATGATGCAAGAGTAGCGGCCTTTTTACTATCAGACATAACCGTATCAACAACCAGTGTCTTTAGACCTAAATCGGCTATTTCCTGATTTTCGTGACCATCTTCAATGTCGATAACCATTGTATCTAAGAAATCAGAATAAAGTCTAGCTATCTGAGCAGATGAGACCTCAAGACCTAACCCCCTCATTAACCTGTCCGCGGGGCCCTTAAGCGGCATTCCGCCTACTAGTGGGCTGATGGCAACAACTTTGGCTTGAGTATTTTTTAGCGCATCCCTAACCCCTCTGACTTGAACTATAGGGCCGATACTAATGATAGGATTACTAGGACATATTATTACAGCGCGAGCGTTCTTGATTAAATCAATTACTCCGGGGGCCGGGCTAGCATGGTTTATGCCACGAATAGTAACACGGCATACTTGAGGAACCATCCTTCTTTTCACCAGATATTCTTGGAAATGCATTTCACCCTCATTGGTTTGAATCCACGTTTCAACGTCTTGATCGGTCATAGGTATTATTTTGATATTTTGTGGGATATTAAAAGCTTCTGATATTTTTGAGGTAATTTCAGTTGGTGTGTGTCCTTTGCCTCTTAAATAAGTCCGGTATATATGCGTTGCAATATCTTTGTCCCCAATGTTAAACCAGGTATCTAAACCAAATCTTTCTAGAGAATTTAGTGAGTTGAAAGTATCTCCATCTAAGCCCCACCCTTTATTCCTATCTATTACACCGGACAAGCGATAAATCACTGTATCTATATCAGGAGATATATTGAGTCCGTTTAAACATATATCATCACCTGTATTAACTATGACATTTAATTGCTCGTCACCAATTACGCTACAAAGACCTTCTAAGAACTTAGCGGCGCCTACTCCGCCTCCAAGGGCAGTTATCATAGGAATTTTTCCTTTTTAGAGGGTAGAATAAGAATATCAATCCTCTCTTTTGATTCATTGAATGAAAGGCGGTTTTTAGAATATTTGAGCGCTTTAATACTGTCAAGTAAGAGATATCGACTTATGAACATATTAAATCAAGCGGACTAATGTAATATACATGTTTCAGCCAAGCTAAATTAAGGGTAAGATAGTAGTCTATTTAACAACACCGGTTCTTGAAACTACCCGGCAAGTGGGATAGATTTTATAAAAATAAATAGTAAAGAGGAATATTAGATATGAATCTCGACATGATAAGAAAAAGACATAGATGGCTTACATTATTTATACTGTTTTTTATTAGTGTAGCTTTCATTTTTGGAATTGGGTCTTTTGTAACAGGTTTTGGGGATTTAGCAGGCGGCACAGACGGCACCGCAGCCGAAGTTAACGGCCAAGAAATAAGCATGAGGGAGTATGCATTAGAAAGAGAGAACATGAGAAGACAGTTTAGCCAGGGGCAGGAATTACCTCAAGCAGCAATTGATATAATAAATGTGAGGGCCCTTAACCAATTAATAGATTATAAATTACTTGCCCAGAAGGCTAAACAAATGGGATTTGAAGTTACGAATGAAGAGTTTAACAACGCAATACATTCAGACCCCTCTTTTCAAATTGACGGACAGTTCGTTGGTGTTGAAAGGTACACGAATTTTATAGAACAAAGACTCAACCAGAATTTAACAAATTTTGAAGACAACTATAAACAGAGAATGGCAGCACAAAAGTTGGCTCGTTTTATTGGTGAGACTATATTTGTAACAGATGAGAAACTGATGGCTACCTACGACTTACAAAATGAATCTGTAAATCTTAGTTTTATAGAGTTTTCTAGTGCTGATTTTGCAGACGACGAAGTTCCGTCAGATGAAGAAATAGAGAAACATTATCAGAGCAGAAAAGCTAATTTTAAAACCGATGAACTTAGAAAAATCCGCTATATAATTCTTGAACCTGAGAATTTTGAAAACAGCCTTCAAGTTTCAGATGAAGAATTAAATGCTTATTACAATGCATACCCAGAGGAATTCCAATCTGAAGATGGGAAGGCTCTTCCATTTGAAGAAGCAAAAGGCGATGTCGCGTCCAACCTAAAAAGCCAAAGGGCTGAAGTAATTCGCCAGGAATTTTTAGAAAGCTTCGAGTTATCTCAAAATCCAGAGACCGGTATTGATCAGATTGCAAAAGAGAATTCAATTGAAACTATCAGCGAAAGCGCTCCATTTGCGGCATCAGAAAGAACTGGGGACATTCCCCCTCAAATAGTAAATAAAGCTTTTTCTACAGAGAAAGGCAGTTTAAGCGTAGTGCCTGTAGGCACGTCCTTATGGGTTGTTGAATTAAGTGAAGTTTCTGAGCCTAGAGACAAGACACTCCAAGAGACTAAATCCGATGTTATAGAATCAATTAAAAATCAAAAATCTAGTAATAAGGCAAGACAAAAAGCTAATGAGACTTTAACTAAGCTAAAATCGGCAAAGAAAGAAGAGATAGCAGACAAGGCAAAAGAACTCGGGGTAAACCTAAAAGAAACCGGACCGTTTACCAGAATGCAGAGAGTTCCGGAGATAGGCATTGAAGAAGTAAAATCAGAAGCATTTCAAATTGATGACAACTCTACAGTGCTAGGAAGAGTTTATGAAAATGGAAACAGTTTCTATGTTGTAATATTCAAAGAGAGGACAGGCGCTGATCCAACTGAGTTCGAACTACAAAAAGCAGAGTTGCAAGAGCAGGAGCTTCAAGCAGAGAGAAATGCTCTTTTACAAAAATGGATACAGAACCTGAGGCGGAAAGCTAAGATAGAAACAAACGACGATTTATTCCCTGCCCA